>CAMJAO010000186.1 GCA_946403615.1 uncultured Prevotellaceae bacterium | reverse complement strand
CATGTTACTATGGTACGCAGCACGCCACCAATTACCCCCATAATGAATAAAAGGAAGAACCGACCGCCCCATCTATTTTTTAATAAAGGTAAATTATTTGCCCGTATCATTAGAATGTCGTACCTTTGCAAAAAGAACGGCGGAAAATAACAGCCCCTTTCGAAAGCAGTTAATTTATTGATATTCAATAACTTAGATACAATTAGAAAACCTTTGTATGTTAGTAAAAATCACTTTCCCCGACGGCACTGTGCGTGAATACGAGCAGGGTGTGACGGGGCTTCAAATCGCTGAGAGCATCTCACCGGCTCTCGCCCGCGACGTTGTATCTTGCGGGGTCAATGGTGAGACCGTGGAACTCAACCGTCCTATTATGGAAGATGCCGCAGTGGAACTCTATAAGTTCGACCACGAAGAAGGCAAGCACACCTTCTGGCACACTTCCGCCCACCTGTTGGCCGAGGCGCTGCAAGAGTTGTATCCCGGCATTCAGTTTGGATTTGGACCGGCTGTTGAGAACGGATTTTTCTATGATGTGATGCCCAAAGAGGGCGATGTCATCAGCGAGAGCGACTTCCCCAAGATCGAAGAGAAGATGCGCGAACTGGCGAAGAAAAACGAGCCGGTAGTGCGCCGCGACGTTAGCAAGGCCGACGCATTGAAGGAGTTTGCCGACGACGGTCAGACCTACAAGTGCGAGCACATCGAGCAGGACCTTGAAGACGGTACCATCTCCACATACACCCAAGGCGCATTCACTGACCTCTGCCGCGGTCCTCACCTCATGTCAACTGGTGCCATCAAGGCTATCAAGATAACCAGCGTGGCCGGTGCATTCTGGCGCGGTGACGCCAAGCGCGAGCAGATGACCCGTATCTACGGCATCACCTTCCCCAAGAAGAAGATGCTCGACGAGTATCTCGTCATGCTCGAAGAGGCCAAGAAACGCGACCACCGTAAGATCGGCAAGGAGATGGAATTGTTCATGTTCTCCGACCGTGTTGGCAAGGGTCTGCCCATCTGGTTGCCCAAAGGCACCGACCTGCGTCTGCGTTTGCAGGAACTGCTGCGTAAGATACAGAAGAACTTCGGTTATCAGGAGGTCATCACTCCGCATATCGGCGGAAAGAACCTGTATGTGACCAGCGGCCACTATGCCCACTACAGCAAAGACGCATTCCGCCCCATCACCACTCCCGAGGAGGGCGAGGAGTATATGCTGAAACCCATGAACTGCCCCCACCACTGCGAGGTGTTCGCTTGGAAACCGCGTTCCTATAAGGACCTGCCACTTCGCATAGCAGAGTTCGGAACAGTCTATCGCTATGAGAAGAGCGGCGAGTTGCACGGACTGACCCGTGTGCGCTCCTTCACACAGGACGACGCACATATTTTCTGCCGTCCCGACCAGGTAAAGGCCGAATTCCTCCGTGTGATGGACATTATCCAGGCCGTGTTCAAGACATTCCAGTTTGAGAATGTGGAGGCTCAAATCTCCCTGCGCGACCCGAAGGACACCGAGAAATACATCGGCACCGACGAGATGTGGGCAGAGAGCGAGCAGGCTATCATCGACGCATGTAAGGAGAAAGGACTGGAAGCTAAACAAGTGCAGGGCGAGGCCGCATTCTACGGTCCGAAACTCGACTTCATGGTCAAGGACGCTATCGGACGCCGTTGGCAATTGGGTACCATTCAGGTGGACTACAACCTGCCGCAGCGTTTCAAACTTGAATACACCGCCGAGGACAACTCCAAGCAGACGCCCGTGATGGTTCACCGCGCACCCTTCGGCTCTATGGAACGCTTCACTGCAGTGCTCATCGAGCATACCGCGGGCCACTTCCCGCTCTGGCTTGCACCCGACCAGGTGGCCATTCTGCCTATCTCCGAGAAATACAATGACTACGCCATCGAGGTAGCACGATTCCTCGACAGCAAGGGCGTACGCGCCACCATCGACGACCGCAATGAGAAAATCGGCCGCAAGATTCGTGACAACGAGATCAAGCGCGTGCCTTACATGGTGGTCGTAGGCGAGAAAGAAGCCGCCGACGGTACTGTGGCCATGCGCGTGCAAGGTGGCGGCGAGCAAGCCGTTCTCTCGAAAGAGGAATTTGCTGCCCGTGTCTGCGATGAAGTGGCCGCACAACTTGCCGCCGCAGACATCCGTCCGGAGTAAAAAATGTGTTGACAGTTTGTCAACAACGACAAACTTAACATACTACAAAATTCACCAATTTTGCGAATCATGCCAGTGACACCACGACAAGGATAAGTTTGCAAAATTGGTGAAATTTGTATTGTAGGGAATATCATCGGTCGTTCGCCGACGGTTTACTCCTTTACTAAATCGAGCGAATTGCCGGCGGTGAGGTGCTGTTCGTCGAGTTTGCCGTTTAAGCCTTTGTAAAAGAGCGACAATTGCCAGCCGTCATTGCCTTTCAGCCTGACAGAATCGCCATCGACGGCATAGGTGCCCTGGCGAATCACGTCAATCAGGTCGCCACCTTTCGTCTTCTCAAAATCTTGATATTCAAACGTTCCGTCCGACTTCAGCGTCAGGTTGTGCTGATCGCCTGTGGGTTCGCTCCATTCGCCCTGTAACAACGCCATGGACAGCGGGGGGGCATCCGTTGTCGTGCCCTCTTCAACACTGTCCACCGCAAGTACGTTAGCATCAACATTTTCCACAGACGGTTCTGTTGTCGGTTTATCTTTTTTAGGGTTGCAACCCGCCATGATGAGTACTCCAACTGCCAATACTGTCATCATGATAAAGCGTACTTGTCTCATTTTCTCTTATTATTTGGTTATACATTTATTCACTGCTATCCGCTTCTACCACTTCCCCTAAGTGCTTGTGTATCCATTCCATTTGCGCGCGGTTGGTGGCATCCGAGGTCCAATGCTCATTGATGGGGGTAATGAGCGACTCTTTCGGGCATTTAAGCGTGTTCCATACCGCATAACTGGTGGTAGGCGGGCATGTGTTGTCATTGAATCCCCATGTCAGGAATGAGCGCGCTTTCACATGACGCGCGAAGTTCACCACATCATAGTAACTCATCGTGCAAAGGTTGGCCTCGGTATAGATGCCACGCTCGGCCCGGAAATGCGGATATCCACTGGTCAAACCGGTGCTACCGGCACCCATGTCGGCCAAGGCCGGGTGATTGGCAACGCACAGAGTCACACGACGGTCGAGCGCAGCCGCCACGATGGATAATGCACCACCCTGACTGCCACCCATGGTGATGACATTCGTGCCGTCCCACTCGGGCAACGAACAGAGATAGTCGATGCATCGCACCAGTCCTAAATACACATGGCGCATATAATAGTGGTCGCGGTTGTCCAGTCCGTTGTACAGATAGCCTTGACCATGTCCTTCAAACGCACGTCTCATCTCTTCGAAGGTACGCTCCGGAATACGCGGATCCAGGCCGTGTATCTCGGTCACGAACCTGATCATGCCCGCCTCTTGATAATAGGGACGCGATGTCACCTCCTTAATGGTCTTCACGCCTGCACCCGGCGGAGTCAGCACCACAGGACATGAGCCTCGTTCAGCCCCCTTTGGCATAAGCAGGTAACCATAAAGAGAGTGATGCTGAGCATCATACTGCAAACGCACCAAGTAGCAGTCAGTGATTTCATCCGACATGTCTGCCACCCATTCGCGTGTCACCTTCAGCGGATATTTGCGGACCTCTTTTACGGCCTCGCGCCAATATTTGCGGAAATCGGAAGGTTCTTGAGTAAAAGGTTTGATGCGTTCAGGCGAGAAACCCACCTTCACATGGTGCTCGTATTTCACGCCATCCACAGTAGCAGTGAGTCGCAGGTCACGGAAACAAGGTATTTTGGCCGTGCCCATGTTGATGACAGCACGCCCGCCCTTCAGTGTCACACTACCATGCCGGTCAGCATCTAACAAGTCGGTGCCGATGGCGTAATCGACTGTGACATCGCGCGGTATGCCGTATTTGTAAAACTGCACCTCCACCCGCGCATCCTCGCCCGTTTGGTAAATCCAGTCGGCGTGGTCGGGCACGGTCACCCACAGCACATCACTGCGGTAGGGGTAGTTTTCCGCCATCCCCCACAGGCTGATGAGGCAGGCGAAGAAAGAGATAAGCAGTTTTCTCATTTCCGTATTTTGTTTGCTTGTGATAGATGTTGCAAAGATACTGTTTTCTTTCAATATTCAAGCAAAAGACATGCTTTTTCTTTTTTGTACTCCGGCTAATCCGTTGTGATAATGTCCAATCGTGATGTACATACAAATATACAATATTTTTTGAGAAAAATGCCTTTTCCGTAAAAATAAAGTACCTTTGGATTGTCTTTAATATAAAAACCCCTCGATAGAGGGTTCATCAAGAAGAAAAAAATGACAGTAATGCTCGATAAAAAAACGACAGAGAGGTTGTTCCGCAACCATTATGCACGAATGGTACATCTGGCATGTGTCATGCTCGGCAACGATGCTGAGGCTGAAGACTTGGTGCAGGATGTGTTCGTAAGACTGATGGAAGCGGATAACGCACCGGCAGAAGACAAGATCGAGGCCTATCTCATGACCACCGTCAGGCACCGCGCCTTAAACGCTGTTCGACATAAGACGATATGGCAACGGATCAAAAACCTGCTTCCCGTTGACGACACTGTGATACAACCCTTCGAACAGGCGTCGCAACGGATGGCAACCGTCAAGTCATGTGCCGACACTTTGGATGAACCGCATCGCACCATCTTCCGTCTCCGCTTCGACGAAGACCTGACCGTCGCTGATATCGCCCGCAGGATGGACATGAACGCCAACACCTGCTACAAATATCTCCGTC
>CAMJAO010000185.1 GCA_946403615.1 uncultured Prevotellaceae bacterium | reverse complement strand
GTGAACGAGGGATACCGCACATGGCACGGCGAACCGTTCAAGGAAGGTTATCTTCAGGCTCCCCCGAGCGACCACTTCGACTTGCACAGCCAGGGGCAGACCACCGACACGAAATACCAGCCGCTGCAACTCATCCCCGGACTGAATATCGGCGGATTCTTCGATGCGGGCGACTTCGACATCGAGACAGGCTCGAACATCAATGTCGTGGAGAATTTCATCCGTACATGGGAATTGTTCAACCCCCAGCGCGATGAGACCTTCGTCAGCCAGAAGCAGCGCTATGTGGATTTGCACCGTCCCGACGGTGTGCCCGATGTTCTGCAGTTCATCGAGCACGGCACGCTCAATCTCGTGGCGCAAGCCGAGCAGATAGGTCACATGGCATCGACGCTCTCCAACTCAGTGCTCGACAATTATCACCACTTGGGCGATGCTGCCTCCATCACCGACGGCCTGCATTATGACCCGTCGCTGAAACCTTACGAGGTATCGGCCGACGGCAAAAGCAGCGGAACGCCTGACGACATGTGGGCTTTCACTACCAGAAACCCCTCTCTTGATTTCCGGGCTGCCACCATGTTCGCTGCGGCAAGTGTAGCACTCAAAGGATATAATGACGATTTGGCACAACGGGCGCTCAAACAGTCGAAACGACTTATGCAGGAGGCTACCGAACTGGTGCGCCAGCGTCCGGAAACCAATGCGGAGCAGGACGATTTCAATTGGGATGAAGGCAATAGTAACAATAACAACAACCGCCAACGCCGTCCCCGCAGGCAACAGTTAGGCAATATGGCTACCAACCTGCGACTCTACGCCGCCACTCACGAACAGCAATACCGTGACCAATTCCTCGGTCAGATATGGGATGCGCTCGACCGCAATGTGGCCAACAACATGCAGACAGCCCTCGATGCCGTTCCCCATATGGATGATGCCTACAAACAGAAGTTGCGCCCCTATGTCGAGAAATACAGGGACTATGTGCAGCGCTTCGATGAGCAGAACCCTTATGGAGTGCCTATCGGACTGGGCAACTGGGCCGGTGGTAATGCCGTGCTTAATTTTGGCACCACGGTATGCTTTGCCCATATCTACTATCCCGACATCATCGGGAAAAACGAGATCTACCGTGTGTCCAACTGGCTCTACGGATGCCATCCCTACCACAACTATTCGTTTGTAGCGGTAGTAGGGGCAGCCCGGCCAAAAGCCGTCTTCTACGGCAACAACCGTGCCGACTTTTCCTTCATTCCCGGCAATGTGGCTCCCGGATTGCTCTTCCGCCAGCCCGACCATTTCGAGAATTACGACGACTGGCCCTTCCTTTGGGGACAAAACGAAGGCACTATCGCCGGCAACACGCAGTATATCATCTTTGGTTCGGCTTTCAAAAACATTGTCAACAATCAGAAGTAATACCTCAGTATCATCATGAAACGTTATTTCATCTTATTATTGGCATTGCTGACGATGACGGCCGTATGGGCACAGGAAGAAAATGCTGAAGAAAAAAGACAGACCATCAGCGGTGAGATTATCGACACCGAATTCAGGGAGCCCGTCATACAAGCCACTGTCCAGATGTTCCTCACCACCGACAGCGTGTTCGTCGGAGGAACGGTCAGCAATATCCAGGGCGTGTTCTCTGTAGAAGTGCCCTCAAGCGGCACCTATCGACTGAAAATATCATCGGTAGGTTATCAGACCATCGAGCGCGAAGTGACCATACGTCGTGAAAATAACTTAGACATTGGCATTTTGCTCATGTCTCCCGAAAGCACCATGTTGCAAGAGGCTGTCGTCACGGCCATGGCACCGCAGATTGTCGCCAAAAAAGACACGCTCGTCTATAACCCTGAGTCCTACCGCGCACCCGAAGGCTCAGCCATCGAGGAATTTATCAAACGAATGCCGGGCGCGGAGGTCGATGAAGACGGAAACATCACCATCAACGGCAAACAGGTGAAGAAAATCCTGCTCGACGGCAAGGAGTTTATGCTCGGCGATATTGAGACGGCGCTGAAAAACCTGCCCATCTCCATCATACAGAATGTGAAGTTCTATGACCAGCAGAGCGACCAGTCGCGTATCACCGGCATCGATGACGGTGAAAAAGAGACAGTGCTCGATTTCACCGTGAAAAAAGGCATGAACCACGGCTATATGACCAATCTCGACTTGGCGGCGGGCACCAAGCACCGTTATGCCTCAAGGGGCATGGCCAGCCGCTTCACGGACAAGACACGTGTCGTCATACTCGGCAATTTCAACAACAAGGAGGAGAATGCGGGATGGTGGAACCGGCGCGGACTCAACACGCGCAAAATGTTGGGTCTCAACCTCAACTATGATGACGGCGAGAAACTGAAAACCGACCTCAGCGTCAGGTGGAACCATCGCAATGAGGATATCCATAATGAGAACACCAGCGAGAATTTCTACAGCCAGACGACGCGGACCTTCTCAAACAGCGATACGCATAATTACTCAAGACGCAACAACTGGCATGCCAATGTCCGCGTGGAATGGAAACCCGACACGCTGACCAATATTTTGCTCAGAGCCAACGGCAACTACGCCACCTCCGACGGCACATCCACTTCGCATGCTGCCACTTTCAGCGAAGACCCCTATCTCTATGTCACCGACCCCTTGGCACCCGTTGACCCGTCAAGTCCGTTGATGCCATACATCGTCAACCATAACGAGAGCGCCAACCTCACCTACGGAAACAACAAGAATTTCTGGTCGATGTTGCAACTCTACAGACGGTTGAACCCCAGAGGCAGAAACATCACCCTCAGATTCGAGGCGAACGGCGGCAAAAACGATGACAAGAGCATTTCCAACAACGATGTGCATCTATATAAGGTTAAAAACCAGTACGATCAGGATTCCACCTATTTCACAGCCAGATACAACACCACACCCGCCGACAACAGCGGATATGTGCTCAGTGCCACCTATAGCGAACCGCTATGGAAAGGTGCCCATTTGCAAGCCAACTACGAATTGCGTTACAATCAGAACAAAAGTGACCGTCAGACCTATGACTTCAGTCATGAGCCTGATAATATCTTCACGGGAATAGTGCCCAAATATCGCGACTGGGATACCTGGCTCAATCCCGTATATGCCACACTCGACAATTACCTCGACAGATCGCTCAGCCGCTATTCAGAGTATAAAAACTACACGCAAAACATCCGTCTCACGCTCCGACATAAGGTCGAGCAATATGACTATAATATCGGTTTCCTCATTCAGCCCCAACGCTCCAACTTCATACAAGACTACCGGGGCGTGTATGTCGATACCGTGAGACACGTGACCAATTTCACGCCCACCATCGACTTCCACTACAAATTCGCCGAGCAGAGCAACCTCTGGATTCACTACCGTGGCGATACCCGTCAGCCTGAAATGACGCAATTGCTCGACATCACAGACGACTCCAACCCGCTCTACATCACAAAAGGTAATCCGGGACTGAAACCGCAGTTCACCAATTCGCTCAACGCCTATTTCAATACCTACATCAGCCGGTACAAACGGGTCATCACCGTCTATGCCAACTACCGCCATATCAGAAACAGCATTTCCAATATGGTCAGGTACAATCCCGAGACGGGTGGAAGTATCTCGCAGCCCGAGAACATCAACGGCAACTGGAATGTCAACGGCGGATTCACTTTCAACACCGCCCTCGATTCCACGGCGCATTGGAACATAGGTACCGACAGCCGTATCAGGTACAATAACTACGTCTCCTACGTGTCGAATGCCGCCGACGGGGCAGCGAATTGGATTTCGCAGAAAAACACGACCAAGACGCTCAATCTCAACGAGCGCCTCACCGCCAGTTTCAGAAACGACTGGTTGGAGGTGACGCTCGACGGAAATGTCAACTATCAGCACTCGCGCAATGAACTGCAACCCAATGCCAATCTCGATTCGTGGCAGTTCAATTACGGCGGTCAATTCATGCTGAGGTTCCCCTTCGGACTCGAGGTCACCTGCAACATCCACGAGCGGAGCAGGCGAGGATACAACGACCCGTCGATGAATACCAACGAACTCATTTGGAACGGACAGATATCCAAGTCATTCCTCAAGAGCAAATCACTCATCGTGGCGCTTAATTTCTATGATATCCTCGGACAGCAGAGCAACTACGAACGGTGGGTCAATGCCACGGGAAGAAGCGACACCCGATACAACAGTGTCAACTCCTATGCCATGCTCCACGTCAGATACCGTCTGAATGTCTTCGGAGGCAAAGCGGACACCGAAGGACGCTATGACAAGAAATGGGGTAATAACGACCGGAGAAACGACCAGAGACAGAGACGATAATCACAAAAATAAGAATAAACAATATGAAAGACTTTAATTATTATGCACCGACAGAAGTGGTGTTCGGTAAACAATCAGAGGAGCAGGTGGCTCATCTCGTGAAAAAATACGGTGGCACGAAAGTGCTCGTACATTACGGCGGACAGAGTGCCAAACGCTCTGGATTGCTGGATAAGATGTGCGACCTGCTCAAAGAGGGTGGGGTAGACTTCGTCACGCTAGGTGGCGTGGTGCCCAATCCCAGACTCTCGAAAGTGAGAGAAGGCATCGAACTGTGCCGCAACGAGAATGTCGACTTCGTGCTTGCTGTGGGAGGCGGCAGCGTCATCGACTCGGCCAAAGCCATCGGTTACGGCGTGTGCTATGACGGCGATGTGTGGGATTTCTACCTCGGTAAGGCTGAACCCAAGGCGATGCTTCCTGTGGCGGCTGTGCTGACCATTCCTGCTGCAGGCAGTGAGATGAGCGAGGCCAGCGTCATCACCAACGAGGACGGCGATG
>CAMJAO010000184.1 GCA_946403615.1 uncultured Prevotellaceae bacterium | reverse complement strand
AGTGAAGCGCTCACCATGTCAGTGACCTGATATTCCACCTCTGCACCAGCCAACACCCTGGCCTTCAGGCGTGCGCTTTCAAGTGAAGACGAGTAATGCGAAGTGCCTTTGGTCAGTCTTGCCGCCCAATCGAAATCAGTCAGTTTGGCCCACGTCATGCCCACCTTGGGAATAACGGAGAACGTGCCGGGCCGCGACTGCGCCATGGCTGACGACAGTCCCATGACAAGTGCTGCAAGAAGTAATAAACGTTTCATGTGATAATTGTTCTTTGTTTAATTTATAAACGCAGATTCCCGCGGTTTATTGCGTGTTTTTTATCATAAAAAAGAGACGTCATGTTGACGTCTCAAATATTAAATATGGAAACACGCTATCGTTAATGCTGACGGGCACAAAAGCACCATATCTAAAAGAAGGAGTTACTCTTTGTTCGCGCGCTTGCGCTCGAGGTGGTCGAGGATGACTTTTCGCATACGGATAGCCTTTGGAGTGCACTCCACGTATTCGTCACCCTTGATGTATTCTAGCGATTCCTCGAGCGAGAGCACCACCTTGGGGATAATGTGGGCTTTCTCATCACTACCCGACGCACGGACATTGGTCAACTGCTTGGCCTTGGTCACATTGATGACGAGGTCGTTGTCGTGAACGTGTTCACCCACCACCTCGCCGGCATAGACTTCCTCGCCCGGGTCGATGAAGAACTTGCCACGGTCTTGCAGTTTGTCAATACTGTAGGCAAAGGCGGTGCCTGTCTCCATGGCAATCATCGAACCGTTGACACGGCGCTCGATGTCACCTTTATAGGGCTGATACTCCTTGAAACGGTGCGCCATGATAGCCTCGCCCTGCGATGCCGTGAGGACATTGGTACGGAGACCGATGATGCCTCGTGAAGGCATGTCAAACTCTATATTGGTGCGTTCACCCTGCGACTCCATCGAGGTCATCTCACCCTTACGACGTGTGACCATGTCAATCATCTTCGAGGCATACTCCTCGGGCACGTTGATGGTCAGTTCCTCTATCGGTTCGCAGCGCACGCCGTCAATCTCTTTGTAGATGACCTGCGGTTGACCCACCTGCAACTCATACCCCTCGCGGCGCATGGTCTCGATGAGTACAGAAAGATGGAGCACGCCACGTCCGCTGACAATCCATTTATCGGTAGCATCGCCGAAAGGAGCCACCTGCAAAGCAAGGTTCTTTTCCAGTTCTTTTTGCAAACGGTCATTGATATGGCGGGAAGTGCAGTATTTGCCCTCCTTGCCAAAGAACGGTGAGTCATTGATGGTGAAAAGCATCGACATGGTCGGTTCGTCGATGGCTATAGGAGGCAGCGGGTCGGGATTCTCGAAATCGCAGATGGTGTCGCCGATTTCGAATCTCTCCAGTCCGATGATGGCACAGATGTCGCCGCTCTGCACTTCGTGGGTTTTCACATGTCCCATGCCCTCGAAGGTGTGCAACTCCTTGATTTTGGTCTTCTCCATCGAACCGTCGCGATGAGCCACGGTGATGTTCATGCCCTCGGTGAGCGTGCCGCGATGTACACGTCCCACGGCGATACGACCGGTGTAGGAAGAATAATCGAGCGATGTGATGAGCATCTGGGCAGTGCCCTCCATCACCTCGGGTGCTGGAATCACCTCGACAATCTTATCCAACAGATAGGTGATATCATTGGTCGGGGTGTTGTAGTCCTCGCCCATCCATCCGTTTTTGGCAGAGCCATAGACAACGGGGAAGTCCAACTGGTCTTCTGTGGCATCGAGCGAGAACATCAGATCGAACACCATCTCATAGACCTCTTCAGGGCGGCAGTTGGGTTTATCCACTTTATTGACCACCACAATGGGTTTCAGACCTATCTGCAATGCTTTCTGCAACACGAAACGCGTCTGGGGCATCGGGCCTTCGAACGCATCGACAAGCAGCAGACAGCCGTCGGCCATGTTGAGTACACGCTCAACCTCTCCTCCGAAGTCGGAGTGTCCCGGAGTATCGATGATATTGATTTTCGTTCCTTTATAGTTGATGGAGACGTTTTTCGAGAGGATAGTTATACCGCGCTCACGCTCCAAATCGTTGTTATCCAAAACTTGACTGCTGAGATTCTGTCCCTCACGGAACAGGTTCCCTGCCAGCATCATCTTATCGACCAAGGTCGTTTTTCCGTGGTCGACATGTGCTATAATTGCTATGTTTCTAATGTCTTGCATCTTATATACCTTAAAATCGGGTGCAAAGGTAGGAAATAATTCACAATTAACTATTGACAATTGACAATTATTTCAATTCACATTTCATAATTCACAAATAACTATTGACAATTATTTGGCCTTTCGTGTTTGGATTTAGTAATTATTGCTTATTTTTGCACGGATAAAACGGCTGATACGATGAAAATAGTCAGAAACCGATTCATACCCTCGAAAAATTTCGCCGCCATCAACCTGTTCGGCATATTGTTCTGCCACCCCAATACGGTGGTAACTGCCGAGATGGTGAATCATGAGCGAATCCACACACGCCAGATGCTTGAGATGTGTATCATCTTTTTCTATCTGTGGTATGTGACGGAGTGGGTGGTCAGACTGTTTCTGAAAGGCGATGCGTATATGAACCTGTCGTTCGAGCGCGAGGCTTATCTCTATGAGAACGACTTCGAATACCTGAAGCACCGGCCGCTGTTTGCCTGGTGGCCTTTGCGGAAACGCGAGAATTGGATAGTGCAGAAATACAATCAACAATCCTTACATAATGACGAACGAAAAAGACATGATGCAACTGCCCGAGAACGCATTCCGGGAGTTGAATGAGGGTGAAGAATACCAACCGGTAATGTCGCCCGACAAGACTTATGCCGAGGCCAACGGGTGGTCTATCACCTGGGGCATATTGATGGCCATCCTGTTTTCAGCCGCAGCCGCTTATCTGGGACTGAAAGTGGGTCAGGTGTTTGAGGCCGCCATTCCCATCGCCATCATCGCGGTGGGTGTATCAACGCTGCGCCGCAATCACAATCCGCTGGGCGAGAACGTGATTATCCAGAGTATCGGTGCCTGTTCGGGCGCGGTGGTGGCCGGTGCCATCTTCACACTGCCTGCCATCTATATTTTGCAGGCTAAATATCCCGAAATGACCGCCTCGTTTGAGAAGGTGTTCTTATCCTCTCTGTTGGGCGGTATCATCGGCATTCTGTTTCTCATCCCGTTCAGAAAATATTTCGTAAAGGACATGCACGGCAAATACCCCTTCCCCGAGGCGACAGCCACCACACAAGTGCTTATCTCAGGAGCGAAGGGCGGCAATCAGGCCAAACCGTTATTGATGGCGGGATTGATAGGCGGTCTCTACGATTTTGTCGTGGCTACCTTCGGCTGGTGGAACGAGACAGTGACCACGCGCATGGTGGGCTTCGGTGAGACCATCGCCGAAAAAGCCAAATTGGTGTTTAAGGTGAATACTGGAGCCGCCGTTTTAGGTCTGGGTTATATCATCGGTCTGAAATACGCCTTCATCATCTGCCTCGGTTCATTGGCAGTATGGTGGGTCATCGTGCCGTTGATGGGAGTGTTCTTCCATGACCAGGTGCTTAACATGTGGGATCCGAATATCATCGACCCCGTGGGTGCGATGAGTCCGGAGGCTATCTTTAAGTCATACGGTAAAAGCATCGGTATCGGCGGCATTGCCATGTCGGGCATCATCGGCATCATCAAGTCATGGGGAATCATCCGCAGTGCCGTGTCGCTTGCAGCCAAAGAGATGAAAGGCAAGGGCGGCAGCATTGAGGAGGTGAAGCGCACACAACGAGACTTGTCATTTAAGATTATCGCCATCGGAGCCATCGCCACTATTCTGATTACTTTCCTGTTCTTCTGGTTGGGCGTGATGGATGGCAATATCCTTTTTGCCGTGGTGGGTATTCTGCTGGTGACCATTATCGCCTTCCTTTTCACCACCGTGGCAGCCAACGCCATCGCCATCGTGGGCAGCAACCCCGTATCGGGCATGACATTGATGACGCTGATTCTGGCCTCGGTAGTGATGGTGGCGGTAGGTCTGAAAGGCACCGCGGGCATGGTGGCAGCACTCATCATGGGCGGTGTGGTTTGCACTGCACTGTCTGTGGCTGGCTCATTTATCACCGACCTGAAAATCGGTTACTGGTTGGGCTCCACGCCTAAGGTTCAGGAGAAATACAAATTCCTCGGCACACTGGTATCTGCAGCCACAGTGGGCGGTGTGATGATTTTGCTCAATGCCACATATGATTTTGCCGGTGGCGAGATAGCCGCTCCTCAAGCCAATGCCATGGCAGCGGTAATCGACCCCTTGATGAACGGTGTGGGCGCTCCTTGGTTGCTTTACGGCATCGGTGCGGCTCTGGCCATCATCCTCACCTTATGCAAAGTGCCTGCCCTTCCATTCGCTCTGGGTATGTTTATCCCATTGGAACTGAACATCCCGTTGTTGGTAGGCGGTGCGGTCAATTGGTTTGTGACCACCCGTTCGAAGGATGAGGAGGTGAACAAAGAACGCGGTGAGAAAGGCACACTCCTTGCCAGCGGATTCATTGCCGGCGGCGCACTGATGGGTGTGGTGAGTGCACTGCTGAAGTTCGGCGGTTTCGACTTCATCAACAAGGAATGGCTGGATAATCCCAGCTCGCAGTGGTGCGGACTGGGTGCTTACCTCTGCCTTATCATCTACTTCATCTGGGCAACAAAGGTAAAGAAGAAGGGATAAGATCCCTGACCTGATTCCCGGTGGGAAAAAATGATTACCCCTCCAAACGCGAAACGCATTTGGAGGGGTAATTATTATGGGCTGTTCTGAATCCCTAATCGATGATTAGCGTGATGATGATATCCGATTGGGGAGTATGGTTTTTGAAGATGATCAGCGTATCAATGCGAGACCGTTC
>CAMJAO010000183.1 GCA_946403615.1 uncultured Prevotellaceae bacterium | reverse complement strand
AAAGAGATAGAAAATAAAATGGAAATAGAAATATCACTATCCGTGATGGACATTTAAGCATCCTCGCCTACCATGATAGCAAGCGAGGATGCTTGAAAATATCTAAAAACGAATTGATTAGAACACTAATCACTAAACCCTCTGCCCTAAACCTTATTCTTCCTCCTGGCTCAAATCGATGAATTGTTTACGATAGACGGAGGGGGTGATGCCCACCGCCTGCTGGAACAATTTATAGAAGGTGGCGGGGGAGTTGAAACCGAGGTCGCTCCATATCTTTTTGAGGGGATAATCGGTCTTTTCGGGGTCTGAAAGGATGCGTATGGCCTCATTAATGCGGTATGAGTTGACAAATTGCAAGTAACTCATGCCGCTCTTCTCTTTGATGATGGCCGAGAGATAGGTGCGGTTAGTGCCCAACAATTCCGCCAGATGCTCGCGGTTGAGCAGCGGGTCGGCATAGAGGCGTTCATGCTCCATGAGTTGGCAGGCACGGTCATAGAGCTCCTGCACTTTAGCCTCATTGGGCATATTGGGTTCATTGGGTGTGTTCGACGTGTTGGCGTTAGTATTGGCATCATTGGCCTCGTCTGGAGAATCGGCCAAACGGGACTCATGGATACTCTCAAGATGGTCGATGCGCTGTTGCAGTTCTTTCTGACGCGCCACAGACTTGGCATTCTGCCTGACAATGTTTTTGTAGAGGATATTCCGCTTGCGGTAGAGCCATACGATGACCGACAACAAGGCCAACAGCAAAGCCACGGCAGCCACCAAGAAGAGATTCATCCTACGCTGGTCGGCCATCTGTTGTTTTCTCACCTGTGCCTCCTGCTCTTTTTTCTGAATGTCGAGCATGATGGTGCGCTCATGGTTGAGCCGGTCCATATTCACACGCGTGAGCGTGTCCATCATCAGGTTGGCGCGCTCCAGACAATCCATGGCCTTGGTGTTTTGTCCGAGTCGCTCACAGTTTTTCGCCATCAGCCGCAAACAAGCCACCACCTTGGTCTTTCCCGATGCATCTTGGGCGGCGTCGAGCGCTTTTTGGGCCATCTCGTTCGAGAGGGCGTAATTGCCTTTGCGGCTCAGCACCTCTGCGTATTGCAGATAAGTGTCGGGCAGCAGGAACGGTTGGTGCAGGCTGTCGGCGAGGACAATAGAGCGCATGGCAAACTGCTCGGCCGCCGTAATGTCACCCATATCCATCTTCACCTTAGAATATAGTGTATAGACCGAGGCCACATCATCGTAAGGATAGACCTGATACATACTCAACGCCTCTTTGAGGAAAGTCTCCGCCCGTTGGTTGTCACCGGTGAGATTGAAATAATTGGCTTGATAATACGCACCCATGAACGCCTGTTCATAGTCATTGTTCTTCTTTCCGTAGTCATAGATGCGGCGGGCATTTGTTATTCCAGCTGTATCGGAGGCGGTATGGGTGAGCGTGAGCAGATTGCCATAGACACGACCCTTGAGTTGTTCGTATTTCGCCTTATCGGCATAATCGAGGCTGCGGAAAAAGAACTGCTGCGCCACGAAACTGTTGTTCTCGGTCATAGCGTGATAGATGCCCATGGCATTGGTGACGAGCGCCAATACCGAGTCATTCTCTATCTCCTCGGCCAAATCGCGCGCCTCATTGAGCAGAAGAAGCGATGATTTGCCCTGGCCTGAAAAGAGTTGCGATAATCCCTGATAAAACAAAGCGTAAGCCTCGCCGCGACGGTCATCTTGCTTTTTGGAAACCGACAACAACTGTGCGGCATAGACCCTCAGCGAGTCATAGCGGCATAGGCTACGCGCATTTTCACAACGCCACCACAAATCATCTTGCGAAGTGGTCTGGGCTGACACAGGATGCACCAACCCCATCAAAAATACGAGACAAATACTAAAAATATAACACTTGAAGTGTTTCATCCGACAGTTTCCAAGATTGCTAAAATGTGTGTACAAAATTAGCCGATTTCCACAAAAAAGCAAAATAACAAGTAGAAAAAGTGGTATTTTTAGTTCAAAAATAGCAAATTGCCACAAATGAAAAAGAATAATTCTACATATATAAATGAAAAAACATATCTTTGCATGACTATAAACACCAACCTTCTTTTGCAGCCCTAACAATCTTAAAAAATCTTAAAATGAAGAAAATACATTACTTAGTGACATCGATAGCCCTGTTATTCTGCCTTTCAACAGGAGCGCAAGTAAAACTCATGGGGGTGGCGGAAACCAACCGTTACGACGGCACCGACGGTATCCATGAGAAAGGCGACCAGATGGTAAGTAGCTATGTGGGATGGAACTCCGAATTAGGCAAATCCATCTTTATCGTAGAAAACGGCATTTACACGTTCACGGTGGGTGAAAACACGGTGTCGAAACCCGTGAAGGAGCCAGCCGTCAACAAATCCGACTTCTATAGTGGTGGTCAATACACCGACAACGACAAAGCCATTTGGGCCAATAATTTCAACCTGATGGCCGGCAATTCGGGTGCAGCCTATATCGACGGCATCATCACAACCGTCTTTTCACGCGACTATCAATCGACTCCTGATGAGGAACTGTTTGCCGTTCGTAAATGGGACGCCGAGACTGGCAATCTTCTGACCAATGCCAATGACTATTTCCATGTCAATACCAACATCGAGTCGGCAGGCATGGCATATAACCCCGTCGACGGAAAGGTTTATGGACTGTTCTACCTGACCGAGCAGGCATTGGGCAGCGAAATCACCAACGATCCCGACTTTTTTGTTGACCAAGACGGTGACGCCACCGCAACAGATGCCGGGTACGCCCTCTGCACCATCGACCTGCAAACCATGAAGATTACCCCCGTGACGCCGGGTCTCTACTACCGCAATTTCATCACATTCGCCATCAACAACGACGGCAGGGCATTCGCACTGACCAGCGGCGGCAGCATGGGCGTAATCAACGATGAAGGCAAGATGGAAGACATCAACGGCAACCTGGCAGGCGCAGAACTTTGCGAGTTCGACCTGACCACTGGCATGATTCTCACAAATGCCGTTGAGGCCACAGACCCGGAGACCGGCGAGACCTATACGGAATACGAGAATATCTATCCTCGCATGGGTTATGCCTCACAGTACCGCCGTCAGAGCGCTTGCTTCGCCAAGAGTAACCCCAACATCATGTATTGGAATGGTTATGTGAACAGTGGCAAGGGCATCAACGATTGGGGTTCATGGGGCACACTCCCCGACAAAGAATGGGTGACCAACGAGAAATTTGACACCGCCATCTACGAGATAGACATCACCACAGGCAATTGCCGCCGTGTGGCCAAAGTGCCCAATCGTTGGACATTCTCGTGCATGTGGGTCGACGGAGATGATGCTTCAGACGGATGCGGACTGCGCGACTATATCAGCAGAACCGTCATCACGGGCATCGAGGATGTGAAAACAAATACCTCCGTCAATGCTCCGCGCCAGATTTTCAACGCAGCTGGCCAGCAGGTGAACGATATGAGTCAAAAAGGACTTTATATCATTAAAGAAGGTACAAAAACCAATAAGATACTTGTGAAATAATACATTACTGCTAATTTTTGAAAATCCTGCCAATGTGATGTTGGCAGGATTTTTTATTTAGGCATATGAACATTTTTTAGACATAAAGACATAAGAACAGACTTTCTGCATGCTCTTTGCCCTGCTCACAAAAGCCCTAGATGTTCCTAGAGAAACCTGGAATATCCTAGAAAAGCCTAGGATTCCTAGAATAATCAGCGAGGCTCAATTATCCTGCCAAATCATAGAGCAGGACGACAAGCACACGCCAAATATCATTGATGGTGGAGATTTCCACGCGCTCATTGACGGAATGAGGCTCCACGATGCGCGGTCCGATGCTGGCTATCTCGATGCCGGGATACTTCTGCACGAAATAACCTGCCTCAAGCACAAAGTGCATAGCCACAGGACGAGGGCGCCATCCAAGCACATCCTCGAAGACAT
Organism: uncultured Prevotellaceae bacterium; assembly: GCA_946403615.1. GTDB lineage: Bacteria > Bacteroidota > Bacteroidia > Bacteroidales > Bacteroidaceae > Prevotella. Next base: position 955 of record CAMJAO010000183.1, on the reverse strand, counting down.
CGGATGTGAGGCGCAGGAACTCAGAGTTTTGGTTCTCTTGCCATGCCGGAGCCGACATCACCAGCTCTGAGGTTGCCCCTTGCGCGGCAAAGGCTTCACGGATTTCTTTACCCAAGGCCATCATGTCATCGTCGATGAAACTGCGCGTATGGGTAGAGATGAGCAGATGGTCCTCTTCTGTCACGATGCGACCCACATTATTGGAGGTCTCCACCGTGCCTTCCATCTGTTCGCTCATCTTCACCACGCCTTGCGGTATCTGTTCCAAAGCGGTAAGCAGCGACTCCATGGTTTTTCGGTCTATGATTCTCTCACGGGGTTCGGTCTTTTCTATATGGCACCGTATGTTCGGATCCGTCGCTCCGTATTCACTTGCTATCCATTCGTTGAGTGACTGTTCCTGCGCCTTGACAAACTCAGCCGCCTCGCCCGAGGGCACACAGACGACCATCTCTGCTGACGATGCGATAGAGGCATTGGCTTCGCCCACACGGATAGAGGCCAAGTCGAAGTCATATTCGTTGTAAATTGCGGCCAATACAGCCCAAGAGACCACTACCGCCGATGCGCGACCCTTATTGATGTCCACACCGGAGTGACCGCCATGACCGCCTGTGATGCTGATGCGATACCAGCGGTACTTACCTTTGGGGGCTGGTTGCCATGCGATGGGCAATCGGTGCAGTTGCAGGTATGCGCCTGCAGCACCCGTCGTGATGGTGTCATAATCTTCTGAGTCGAGGTTGATGACCTTTCGCCCGCGGAGAAAATCTTCTGAAAGATTGGCCGCACCCGACATACCGTCTTCCTCGTTGGTGGTGGTCATCACCTCCAGCGGGCCGTGCACGATACTGTCATCTGCCAGCACCGCCAGCGCCATCGACAACCCGATACCGTTGTCAGCGCCCAACGAGGTGCCGCGTGCCTTCATCCACCCGTTGTCGGTATAAGCCTC
>CAMJAO010000182.1 GCA_946403615.1 uncultured Prevotellaceae bacterium | reverse complement strand
GCAGCGTGGAGAATGCCACGGGTAAGACGCACTTCACCCACAGGAAGCTGCGCAGCGCATACCTGAGCCTGAAGAGGAACATGCCATACCTTTGGACTTTCCAAGAAAACCCCAACCTTGGAATACCCAACACTAACAACGCCTTGGAAGGTACGTTTACGGATCTCAAGTCCAAGCTGAGGGTGCACAGCGGCATCAAACGGTCCAACCGCATCAGGTTCCTGGACGAGTATATTTCCAGACATTACTACTGAAGCTCTTTGGGGGCTTCGCGCCCCCAGCCGCAAGGCAAACCTCCGCGGTGTTTTTCATGGTTTTAAATCGTAACCATCACTCATTTTGACCAATAGGGATAATTGACACTGTTTTCATCACCCATTTTGACCAATAGACCGAAATTTCATTGTTTGAAGATAAAACTATTATAATCAAACAGTTACTGACCCCACCCCATACCCCTCCCCTACATGGGAGGGGAGCTGCTGACGCCCTTGGAATGATTTGCCATCTTTTACCGGAAAGCAATTATATCTATTCAATTTATGGATTATTCATGGCCTTTTATAGCAATTCGTGTTAAGTCTATTGTTCTTATGTCAAAAAACATTATCTTATGTACATTTGTCCTTATGTCTTTATGTCTAAAAAGTACATTTGACTGCGTCGAAGGTACTTTCGCTCGGAAATGAAAAAGAAAAGACGCCTTTTCTTTTTCATTTCTCTTGTTTATTCGTACCTTTGATTGCGTCGAAGATACTTTCGCTCGGAAAAAGCAAAAAAAGTTTGCTTTTTCTCTCGCTTAATCGTACCTTTGCACCAAATTTTTGAAAAAGAATAACAGTATCAATAATTTATGATGACAGCAAACGAAATCCGCGACTCCTTTAAGAAATACTTCGAGTCGAAAGGACACGCCATCGTGCCCTCCGCACCGATGGTAATCAAAGACGACCCCACACTGATGTTCACCAACGCCGGTATGAACCAATGGAAAGACGTGATACTCGGCACCCGCGACCCCGAACCTCGCCGACGTGCCGACTCGCAGAAATGTCTGCGCGTGAGCGGCAAGCACAACGACCTGGAAGAGGTAGGACACGACACCTACCACCACACCATGTTTGAGATGCTGGGCAACTGGAGCTTCGGCGACTATTTCAAAGAGGGCGCCATCGACATGGCTTGGGAATATCTGGTGGATGTGCTTCACCTTGACCCGAAAGACCTCTATGTGACCGTGTTTGAAGGTTCGAAAGAGGAGAATCTGGAACGCGACGACGAGGCTGCCGGCTACTGGGCCAAGCATGTGCCCGCCGACCATATCCTCAACGGCAATAAGCATGACAATTTCTGGGAGATGGGCGACACAGGTCCCTGCGGCCCCTGCTCGGAGATTCACCTCGACTCACGTACCGACGAGGAAAAGGCAAAAGTGCCCGGACGCGAACTGGTCAACAAAGACGACCCGCAGGTCATCGAGATATGGAACCTCGTGTTCATGCAGTTCAACCGCAAGGCCGACGGCTCGTTGGAAAAACTGTCGATGAACGTCATCGACACAGGCATGGGTTTCGAGCGCCTGGTGCGCGCCATCCAAGGCAAGCACTCCAACTACGACACCGACATCTTCCAGCCGTTCATCCGTGAGATTTCGCGCCTGTCGGGCATGACCTACGGCGAGAAGGAAGAGACCGACGTGGCCATGCGTGTCATCGCCGACCACCTGCGTGCCGTGGCTTTCTCCATCGCCGACGGACAACTGCCGGGCAACGCCAAGGCCGGCTACGTCATCCGCCGCATCCTGCGCCGCGCTGTACGCTATGCTTACACTTTCCTCGGACAGAAAGAGGCGTTCATCTTCAAACTCATCCCCACCCTCGTGGCTGAGATGGGCGCATCCTACCCCGAACTGCCCGCACAGCAGCAACTTATCAGCCGCGTGATCAAAGAGGAGGAAGACGCATTCCTGCGCACCCTCGACAAAGGTATCGCCATGCTCGGCAACGCCATGGATGCGCTGAAAGCAGAAGGCAAGACCGAACTCGACGGCGTACAGGCTTTCCGTCTGTTCGACACATACGGTTTCCCGCTCGACCTGACCCAACTCATCTGCCGTGAGAACGGTCTGACCGTCGATGAGAAACAGTTTGACGAGGAGATGCAAAAACAGAAAGCCCGCGCCCGCAACGCCGCAGTCGTGGAAAGCAGCGACTGGACAGAGTTGCAAGAGGGCGAGCAGCAATTTGTGGGCTACGACTATACGGAATACACCTGCCATATCCTGCGCTACCGTCAGGTGACACAGAAGAAACAGACCTTCTACGAACTGGTGTTCGACTACACTCCCTTCTATGGCGAGATGGGCGGACAGACCGGTGACCGTGGCGTCATCTGCAATGAGCAGGAGACCGTCGATATCATCGACACCAAACGCGAGAACGGACAGAGCATCCACATCGTGAAACAACTGCCCAAAGACCCGTCGGCCGAGTTCATGGCATGTGTCGATACCGACCTGCGCGACGCATCGGCTGCCAACCACACAGCAACCCACCTGTTGCACCAGGCACTGCGTGAGGTTTTAGGCACACATGTGGAGCAGAAAGGCTCGTTTGTCAGTCCCGACCTCCTGCGTTTCGACTTTTCTCACTTCCAGAAAGTGACCGATGAGGAAATCCGTCAGGTGGAGCGCATCGTCAATGATCTCATACGCCAAGACCTGCCTCTCGACGAGCATCGCGACACCCCCATCGAGGAAGCGAAGAAACTCGGTGCGATGGCACTCTTCGGCGAGAAATACGGTGACAAGGTGCGCGTGGTGCGCTTCGGCGACAGCTGCGAGCTCTGCGGTGGTATCCATGCCAAGAGCACAGGCCGCATCGGATTTTTCAAGATTGTGGCAGAGAGCAGCGTGGCTGCCGGCATCCGTCGTGTGGAAGCCAGAACCGGCAAGAACTGCGAGGAACTGATTTATCAGTTGGAAGACGGTCTGAAAGCCGTCCGCAACCTGTTCAACAATGCCAAGGACCTGCAAGGAGTCATCAAGAAATACATCGATGAGCATGACTCGATGAAGAAAGACATCGAGGCATTCCAAGCCCAGGCCGTGGAGCGCGCTAAAGAAACGCTCTTGGCAAAAGCCCAAGAGATTAACGGCATAAAGGTTATCAGAACCATTCTGCCGATGGAAGCCCAAGGCGCAAAAGACCTGGTATTCAAAATCCGTCAAGCCGTACCTGAGCGCCTGCTCTGCGTCATCGGCACCACAGGCGGCGGTAAACCTACCCTGAACGTGATGCTGAGCGACGACATGGTGAAGGACCTCGGACTGAATGCAGGCCAACTGGTACGCGAAGCCGCCAAACTCATCCAGGGTGGCGGCGGCGGTCAGCCCCACTTCGCCACTGCCGGCGGCAAGAACGCCGACGGACTCTCCCCGGCCATCGACCAAGTCATCAAATTGGCAGGATTATAATACGAGAATAGCCCCCTCCCCGACCACCAAGACGGGAGGGGGATATTACCAGAAAACCAAAGTTACCAAGAAACAGCCTCTAAACACCTTTTACCTATGAAACGAATTATCCTTTTGACAATCACAGCACTCGTCTGCATCGGGGCGTCGGCCATAGACATTAAAATCTTGAAAAAAGACCGCGCCGTGGTCGATGGCGTCAGTTACCAGTTTAATGCCAAAAAAGAGACAGCCATCGTCGTGAAACATCCCGACGATTATGTGGGCGATGTGATTATTCCCGAGAAAGTGGAAAAAGACTCCGTGACCTATTATGTCGAGGAGATAGCGGCCGGTGCCTTTCAGGGCAGCGTGGGTCTGTCGTCGATAGATATACCGCGCACTGTAGAGAAAATCGGTCAGGGAGCCTTCGCCGGTTGTGCCTCGCTCCGTGAGATCACGATACCCGACCACATCACCGAATTGCCCTCGGATTTGTTCAAGGATTGCGCCTCGCTGACCGAGATACACCTGCCAGCCGGACTGAAGAAAATGGGCAGCGGCATCTTCCGTGGTTGCAAATCGCTTGAGTCGTTTGAATTTCCAGCGACCATCGACCTTATCCCAGGCGACACATTCGAAGGATGCAGCAGCCTCATCTACGTCAACATCCCCATCAGCGTGAAAAAGATAGAGAACGAAGCCTTTGCCAACTGCAGCAGCATGGAGACCATCGAGATACCTTCCAGTGTGAAAGAGATAGGCAACAGTGCTTTCCGCAACTGTACCTCGTTGCGTCATTTCACCTTCCCGGGGAGCATGAAAGAAATAGAGGCAAACATGTTTCGCGACTGTTCATCGCTTACTTCTGTCATTATCCCCAACTCAATACATGAGATAGGTCATGACGCTTTCCGCGACTGCCACAGTCTGGATAGTATCAGTTTGCCCAACTCCATCAAGAAAATCGGTTCAGCCACCTTCAGAGGATGCAGCAGCCTGCGTAAAATCAATCTGCCGGTGGGCCTGAAAGAGGTTGGCTCCGACCTGTTCCGCGATTGCACATCGCTGCTCGACATCACCTTCCCCAACGCGCTCAAAGAGATTGGCAGCAGTGCATTTGAAGGCTGTTCATCGCTGCAGGAAATCACCATCCCCGTCACCGTCAAGAGCATCGGCGGTTCGGCTTTTGACAAATGCGCCAGTCTGATGGATGTCTATGTCATGGGCGTAACTCCTGTGAAAATCAGCGGCAGCACCTTCCCAAAATCTACGGAGAAAGAAGGAACCCTGCACGTGAAGCGGAGCGGCAAAGACAATTACGAGAAAGACAAACAATGGAAGAAATTCATGAATGTGAGCGCTGACATGTAAGTTTCCGAACACGGATTTCTCTAATCTACGAACTACGAATTACGCGAATGAAACGAATTAGGTTGAGTTAGAACACTAAACCCTCTACCCTCAACCCTAAACCATAAAAACTACGAATTTCACGAATGAAACGAATTAAGTAGAGTTAGAACACTAAACCCTAAACC
>CAMJAO010000181.1 GCA_946403615.1 uncultured Prevotellaceae bacterium | reverse complement strand
AAGGGCGTGAAGACCTATCCCGTATATTGGCGTCACGACGAAGGGTATGATGACAACATAGGACCAGACGGCAATCTTGTCGGAAAGACAGTACGTCAGAGCGAGTACACCGATAAGCATTATGGGATAACCACAGGCACATTCTATTTCATTCCAAAGGAATATGAGGCAGAAGCAAGTGCGTTGTACAGACAACTTGACTCATTGGCCTATGATTATGTAGAGCATCATCCTGAACAGTATTATCATTATACCTTCTCTTCCGGGTTCTCTTATTGGAATCTGAGAGATCTGGTGGGTGGTACTGACATTGAAGGGGATTCAAACTACGCACTTAAAACTTTAGCCGACGACAATGGCTTTTATATTCTCTCTATCAATACCACTGGCGAACTTTGGATACCCAAGGACTGGCCGAAACTGAAAAGTTATATCAACGGTGAGAAAACCTATCTCAAGGGCATGAAACCGCAGAGCGATAAATAAATCAATATCGTATCCATCTTTATCCTGAAGCGCATACTCAAAAAAGGATGTCAAAGATAAATGGATAAATAAATCACCCCCGAACCCTTTTCAAAGGCGCGGGGGTGTTTTTATTTGATTTCTGATTGAGAGTGAGGCTTACATCAATTTCGCTTCTACCACATTTACGACATAGTCGCCCAGTTTTTCACATTCGGCTATCAGGTCGATGTAGGCAGTACCTACGGAATAGTCGTAGAGACGGTCGTTGATGTCTTCAATGTTGCGCTTCTTCAAGTCTGAACGCATCTCGTTGATTTCATTCTCGATGTCAAGGGTTTGCTTCATGTTCAATTCTTCTCGGCGCCCCTTTAACACGATGTTCATCTGGGTAAGGCTCTTCTCTGACAGACGCATCATCTCGTGGATGCGCTTATACAAATCTTCGGTGAAATCGATTTTCTCGTTATTGCGGCGCTTAATGGTGCGTGCCATGTTGAAACAGGCGTCGCCAATGCTCTCCAACTCGCTCACCTCACGCATCATGGCGCGTATCTTTGCCTTGGTGTCATCGCTCAAGTGGGCATCACTCACCTTTTCCAGATACGTGGCGATTTCCAGTTCCATATTGTCACTGATGTTCTCGTATTTTTCGATGCGTTCGTATTGTTTTTCAAATTCCTCACTGTTTTTCTCTTCCAACAAAATCTTTACGAAGCCGAACATACGCTGCATCCTGTCGCCCATAAGGTTGATTTCTTTCTGAGCCTGCAACACTGAAATTTCAGGTGTGCGCATCAGACCGCCGTCGATGTACTTCAGACGCTCGGGCTCCTCTGAATCTTCAGCTCCATCCTTAGCAGCCTTCGGTTTGATCACGCGTGTCACGATTTTCTCTATTTGCGGGATAAACCAAATGAGGATAAAGGTGTTCAGCACGTTGAAACAGGTATGGAATGTAGCCAGTACCACGCTCAGTTTGGCAGCATTGGCCAGGAAGGCGGCCTCACCTGCTTCACGGGTCAGTTCGGTGTCAAAACCTACGATGCCACACACCATATTGATGAAGGGACGGAACAAAATCAAGATCCAGAACACGCCAAACAAGTTGAAGAACATATGTGCGAAGGCGGCGCGCCGTGCTTGAGTGCTCGCTGTCAATGCGGCCAAGTTGGATGTCACAGTCGTACCGATATTCTCACCCATCACCAGCGCAATACCCTGATAGATGGGCAGTGCGCCACTCGAACAGAGTATCATCGTGATGGCCATCACTGCAGCCGATGATTGCACGCACATGGTCAGTATGCCGCCAATGATGAGGAAAAGGATGGTGGTGGTGAAACTTTCGGGGTCGAAACTTGAGAAGAAATTAAGCAAAGTCTCGTTCTCGCCCAAATTCATGTCTACACCCGTCTGACGAAGCGTTCCCAAGCCCAGCAGCAGGAAAGAGATGCCGAACAGGAAGTCGCCGATGCTCTCATGGCGTTTGCGGTAGATGAGTATCAACGCGATGATGAACGTGGGCCACACGAAATCGGTGATGTTGAAGGAGAATCCCACCGACATGATCCATGCCGTCATTGTCGTACCGATGTTGGCGCCCATGATGACGGAGATGGCTTGGGCCAATGTGAGCAAACCGGCATTGACAAACGAAACGGTCATCACCGTCGTGGCGGTACTGCTCTGTACTGCGGCGGTCACAAACACGCCCGTCAGCATTCCGGTGAAGCGGTTGGTGGTCATACGCCCCAAGATGTGACGCAATTGGGGACCTGCCATCTTCTGTAATGTCTCACTCATCATTTTCATGCCGAAAATCAGCAATGCCAATGAGCCTAACAGCTTAAACGCGATAATCAGATAGTTTTGTTCCATGGTTTGATTTGTTTGCTGCTGCAAAGATAATGTTTTTTCTCAAAACTCCACGCTATCTATGCCACGATTTTTTATTGGCAGCCCCAACTTACATCTCCCGTCGCCATCTCAGCAGGCAACGGTTACGCTGTCGCAGGCTTCTCTCAGGTCGCCGACGGCGGGTACTGATGTGCAAAAAAAACAGGCAGAAGACCTTTTGCCTCCTGCCTGGATAGATTATTACTTGCGCCAGAAACGCGATGTGATGTCCTCAAACGTGCCGTCTTCTTCACGACGGTAAAGACGTTGGTTGGTCGTCGGCTTGCTCAACGGACCCAAATGGCGGATATAGGGACCTATCTTGATGTAGTCGAAATCTGTCTTCTTGATGGTCGAAGGGATGCGAAGCCTGCCGCTATACCATGCCACATGAAACTGAGGATGTTCCTCATGGATGTATTCTGCCAGCATGTTCACCCCTTTCGGGTCTCCGTCACCGCCCATAAAGGCGATACAAGTGATGTCTGTGCCGTACTCCTCAACAAATGCGTCTATCGCATCGGGGTTGAGAGGCAGACCGATGTCTTCCCAGAGATAATGACTGTGGCAACCAGGGCAGTGGCACGGACAGTTGCTGATGTTGATGGCTAACGTCACCTCGTCGGGAATCTCTTGGAAGACAATTCCAGTGTTGACGTATTTCAGCATCATTTATTTCATATGAGCATAGAAACGACGTGCTGCCTCCTCCTGACGGGGCTGTGAGAAATTGCTTATACGTTTCAGATATCCGATGATGCGGGTCATGTAGTCCACATTCTTCGAGTGGCAGTGCGGACATTCTTTCAGGTAGCGCTTGTCGATGGTGCCGCAGTCGTTGCAGATGGTGTTGGGGATATTGAACGTGAAGTAGTTGCAACCCTCTTTCGCTGCCACCTTCAGCAATTTCAGATACTGGGCCTTGCTCAGGTGCTCGTCCAGATTCATGTGCAATGCGCTGCCGCCAGTCAGGTGCTCAATGTAGGGTGCACCATGCAACTTAAATTTGTCGATGATGCTCAGTGAGTCGTCTTCCACCACATAGAAATACGAGTTGTAGCAGTCGCGCGGAACGAAATAGCCGTCTTCACGGTCCCATTTCGCGTGCTTCACGCCCACATTCTCGGCGGGAATCATCTCGCAGTTGAACATCACCTCCTTGGTGCGGTATTTCTTGTTGTATTGCTCTATCAGACCCAGAATGCCTTGCACAAAGTGCAGATAATCGTCGTTGGGCGTGATTTTCAGACCCATGAACTCTGCTGCCTCCACCAGTCCGTTAATACCGATGGTCAGGTATTGGCGGTTGATGTTGATGTAACCAGCGTCAAACAGCGGTAGCATACCATGCGCCTGCAACTCTTTCAGATTCTCGTTGTATGCCAATTGTACCTTGTGGCAGAGGTCGATAATCTCGCCCAGATACTCCAGGTAATCGATCTTGTGATTCACGGCATATTGTATGCAGCGATTCAGGTTGATGGTCAGCACACTCTTCGAACCGGTAGAGACACCACCGGCACCCAGCGTATAACTAAAGCCGTTGTCGGTAATCTCATTGCGCAGACGGCAGCACGACGACAGCGAGTCGGCGTTGTCGCTCATATAGGTGAAGAACGAATGTCCCTCGGCATACATCTCGGCGGTGAACTCGCCCCATTCCTCATCCATTGGCTCTCCTTCTTTGGTAGTGAGCAGTGCCATCGTCTCAACGGGGAAGGTGAGCGGAGTTTTTGTGCGTTCCTTGTTAAACCACTTCATGAACCGTTTTTGCAACCATGACAGACCATTCCAGTCGGGCTTGCTGCCGTCGGGGAAATAGAAATTGCCGAAGATGCTCTCAAAATAATAACGGTCGTAGTAGGCTACGTTCCAGAATACGGCCTGATAATTGCGCGCACCCGTAGGCTGGTTCAACGTATAGACAATCTGCTCAAAACAGTCGGTGATGATTTTGTCGATAGTGCGGTGCTTCAGACTGAGGTCAACCACTTCGTCAGCACGCTGGTAATAATCCAGACCGTATTCCTTGCCTACGAAATAGTTCATGTACATGAGAAATTCCGGCGTGGCACAGGCACCCGACAGCATGCTCGACACCATGAACACCATGTTAGCGAATCCGCCGCAGAAACTCTTCAGGTTGGTCGGTGCCGTGGAGTTGCCGCCAATGGAGGCCGTGCCGCCAATAAGCCACGGATACATCGTGATAGATGCACAGTAGTTGGCGAGGCTTGTCTCATCGTTCTTGTAGATGAAATGATGGGTCAGTTTGTCGATATACTCATCGGCCAACGGTTTGCCGTACATCTTCTTAATACGGTCTGTCAAAAGACGGCGGTTCAGACGGATGAAGTTCGATTTGGGCAACTCGCCAATCAGCGTCGCGATGTTTTTATGTTCAACGTTGGCATTGGCGTCGTACTTCGAACCGGTGGCTGCGTTTACCGATTCGCAATACTCTGAAAGGAATTGCAACTTAGCCAAAGTCTCGCGATCTTCTGAGTGCTGTTGACGGTAAAGCATGAATGATTTGGCCACCTGATAGAATCCTTCGCGCATCAGGGCTTCCTCCACCTGATTCTGGATGTCTTCCACCTTGATGTCATTCTGAATATCTAAGTGACTGATTATCTTAGA
>CAMJAO010000180.1 GCA_946403615.1 uncultured Prevotellaceae bacterium | reverse complement strand
CGTGGGCAGCGAATAGAGCATGCCGTCGTGACCCATGGCGATGCCATCGTCGACGGCGATCGTGTTGAACTCCGCGGCATAACAACCCATGCTTTCAATCTCGGCCTTGACAATCTGGCCAATCTCGTGCAGATGGGTATGCCCCGGCACGAACTGCGTAAACGAATTGACCACAGCGATAATAGGCTTGCCAAACTGCTCATGTTTCATGCCAGCAGCCACCCATAGGGCACGTGCTCCAGCCATTTTGCGTCCCTCTGTGCAGACAGCGCTTCTTAATTGATGTTTCATAATCACATAAAATTTCTGCAAAGGTAGTCAGTTTTTGTGTAAAAGCCAACACATGCCCCCCTTTTTTGCATATTTATAACAAAATGAAAAGTATTTGATGAATAAAGCGACATTTTATCACATCAATATGTCAAAAATAAAGAATAATTCGTATATTTGCATACTAGACATTCATCTATAGCAAACATGTTCATTTCAGGATATTTCTCACTTGATGCCAGATGAGCGAGACAGACAATGACAAAGAACAATAATAAGCGATAATTATGATGAAAACAATGAAAATGATGATGGCAGTCATGCTGACTGCAGTATTCTACAGCCAAGCGGCAGCACAGGGATTCCAGAGAGAGAGTTTCCCGGAAGGGTCTTATTCCCCGGTTACAAACATTAACCGCGGATCCTATCCTCGCGTACTGTCAGACAACAGCGTGATGTTTCGAGTGAACGCCCCACAAGCACAGCAAGTACAAATAGACCTGGGCGGCACCAAGTATGACATGAAAAAATCCGACGAAGGCGCATGGACAGTAACCACGAAACCGCAGGTGCCGGGATTCCACTATTACTTCCTGATTGTTGACGGTGTATCAGTGGCAGACCCTGCCAGCCGTTCGTTTTATGGTTGCAGCCGTTGGTCTAGTGCCATAGAGATACCCGAGACAGGCATGGACGACTTTGAGGTGCAGGATGTGCCGCATGGTGATGTCCGCACCGTATATTACTACTCGAAAGTAGATGAGTCGTGGCGTCCGCTGATGGTCTATACACCCGCGGGATATGACGAGGGCAAGCAGACCTATCCGGTGGTTTATATTCAGCACGGTGGCGGCGAAGACCACCGCGGATGGATGGAACAGGGCCGTACCGCCGAGATTATGGACAATCTGATTGCCGCCGGTAAAGCAGTGCCGATGATTGTGGTGAGCGCCAACAGCAATGTACGTTCGCGCAACGGAGGCATGGGCGGAGGTTACAATTGGCAGGGCATGCAATCGTTCCGCAGCGAAATGATAGAGAATGTGATACCGTTTGTGGAGAAGACTTACCGCGTAAAAAAAGACCGCAAGAGCCGCGCCATGTGCGGGCTGTCGATGGGCGGCGGACAGTCTTTCTACATCGGTCTGCGCGACCCAGAGGTGTTTGCCAATGTGGGAGTGTTCTCGACAGGTATGTTTGGCGGCATTTCCGGTGCGTCCAACTTTGACCTTGAGAAGGAGGTTCCCGGCATGCTGACCGACACCAAAACATTTAACAAGCAGTTTGATGTGTTTTTCGTGAGTTGTGGTGAACAGGATCCGCGCATCGAATATACACGAAACATCGTGAAGAAGATGCGCGACGGCGGAGTGAATGTTCGTTTCAATTCCTACCACGGCGACCACGAGTGGCAGGTTTGGCGCAAATCGCTGCATGAGTTTGCACAGTATTTATTCAAATAACCATGCCCTTTTTAGTAGTTAAGATATTAAATGGTTTTCACCTCGTTAAGAAGTAAGCCATTACATCGCGGAGAAAGATTCCGAATTGTCAAACGGTTCGTAGCTTTCAGATTTATTCTTGATTAACTACTTAACTGCCATCGAACGTCGAGTAAGCTCATTCTATCACTTTTTTGTAAATAATTATCAAGATTGTGAAAGAAAAAAGTTAACTTTGCACCACAATCTAAACTATAATTAATCGAACGCCTATGAAACATTATCTGAAAAAACTGGAGGAAACCATCCACGAGCATTGGAGCCAAAAAGCACTTTGCGACTTTGAGGGTGATTCTTTCACATACGCAGATTTGGCGACAAACATTGAACAGTTCCGTCTCTTCATCAATGACGCCGGCATTACCAAACGTAACAAAATTGCCATTTGCGCCCGTAATTCCGCACGTTGGGCCATTGCTTTCTGGGACATCAATGTCAATGGTTGCGTGGCCGTACCACTTCTGGCTGATTTTCACCCCAACAGCATCACGGCCCTCACCACGCACTCCGACAGTGTTTTGCTGTTTACGGACAAAGACATATGGGAGAAACTGAACCCAGAACAAATGCCTGCGCTTAAAGCCGCCATCAATGTGAATGATTGGAGTATGCTTTGGCACAGGGACGAGAAAGTGGCCAAAGCCTGGAAAAACCGCGAACAGACCTTCGCAAACCGCCACCCAAACGGTTTGTCGCCTGAAAAGGTGACTTATCCGACCAACAACTGGGATAAAGTGGCCATCATCAACTACACCTCGGGTACCACAGGCAATCCCAAAGGTGTGATGCTCACATACGGAGCCATTTCCGACACTGACGAGTTCAGTAACAGTCATTTTCCGAACACTCCCGGAGAGACCATCGTCTCGATGCTCCCCATGGCTCACATGTACGGGCTGGCCATTGAGTTTATCCATCCCAATGTTGACGGTGTGACTGTGTATTTCCTTGGCAAGACGCCGTCGCCCACAACACTTCTTAAGGCGATGCAGGAAGTGAAGCCCTATATGGTGGTCACTGTGCCGTTGGTGATGGAGAAGATTTACGGAAAATCCATCAAACCCGCATTGGAAAAGATGCAATGGACCTTTTCCATGCCCTATGCGAAAAAACTGATATACAAGATTATCCGCAAGAAACTGTTGTCATCGTTCGGTGGCAAGGTGCGCTGCTTCATTATGGGAGGCGCCCCGCTCAGACCGGATGTCGAGCTATGTTTCTGCCAGATGCATCTGCCATTTACAGTCGGATACGGCATGACAGAGGCTTGCCCATTGCTGGGTTTTGAATGGTGGACCGAATTTGTGCCGGGTTCTTGCGGAAAGCCGGTTCACGATCTCAGGATTGATTCTGAAGACCCGAAAAATATTGCCGGTGAAATCCAAGTCAAAGGACAAAACATCACAACCGGATATTATAAGAATCCTGAAGCCAACGCCGTGGCGTTTACTGATGACGGATGGTTCCGCACAGGCGATTTGGGGCAGATAGATGACGATAACAACATCTTCATCCGTGGCCGCATCAAATCGATGATACTCAACTCGTCCGGACAGAACATCTATCCAGAAGAAATAGAGTCAGTGCTTTCGGGCTGTCCATATGTGATTGAATCACTTGTCGTTGACCGCAATGGTAAACTGGTGGCTTTGATTTACCCAGAGATACCTGAAGATCTGGATGAAGACTCAAGGAAAAGCATCCCTGAAGTGATACGCACCACAGCCAACAAATCACTTCCCGGTTACAGCAAAATCAACAAGGTGGAACTGATGGATGCACCTTTCGAGAAGACACCGAAAATGAGCATCAAACGGTTCATGTATAAATAAGGCATAAGATAATCTAGGAAATTCTAAGATAATCTAGGAAATTCTAAGATAATCTATAAACCAGGACTTTTCAGGTCATTCTATGATAGGCTAAGTATATCTTGGTGTTTCCTGAATTTCATAAGGATTAAAAAATCCGGCCCCTTTGCAGGAGCCGGATTTTTATGATTGATAACTAAGGATTATTTCTTAGTGTTGTCGTTGAATGTAGCAACGCGGTTGAACTCGACTTGCTCGAAGAGTTTGTCGGTAGCGCCCATACCCTGAGTAGTGATGCGGTTGGCAGCAATCTTGTACTTGTTGACCAGAGCCTTCTTCACCACCTCGGCACGCTCGTTAGAGAGGCGCTGGTTGATTTCAGCAGAGCCTTCGGGAGAAGCGTAACCCTTGATTTCGATCTGAGCCTCGGGATGATTCTTCATGTAAGAAGCGATCAACTCAATCGGAGCATACTGTGCGGGATCGATGACAGACTTACCCTGACGGAAGAGGACGGTGGGCTGCAGGTTGGTAGCAGTCTCGTTCTTCACGATAACCGGCTCGCGGTTGAGGCAGTCGTCAAGTTCTTTCTGAAGTTGAGCGATGCGACGGTCTTTCTCAGCCAGTTTGTTAGCCATCTCAGCGTCCTTAGCTGCGAGAGCGCTGCGGAGGTCGTTGATGGTAGCGTTGAGGGCGTCGATTTCAGCCTGGTCGCGTCCCGGGCAAATCACGAAGTTGTGTGTGCCATGAGAGTTGCCAAACTTATAAACGAGACCTGCGTTGAGTTGAACCATCGACTTGTTGATGTCGTACTTCGGCTGGTTGCCCATTTCATCGTCATTCAGGAACACCCATGTGATAGAGGGCTCAATGTAGAACTGGAACTGCTTAGCTGAACCGAAGTTGAAAGCGAAGTCAATACCAGCCTTTGAGGTCATCTTGTTGTCCGGTGTGTATAATTCGTGCTTGTTGGTGAAGGTGTGCAACCAACCCAAGCCGAAGAGACCGCTTACCTCAAACCAACGGGGCTCGCCGGGATATCCGCCAAACCAGTTGCTGAAGTTAACAGTACCGATCAACGAAGTGTTGATGTAACGAACGAATGTGCCAAATGACTCTGTAGGTTTGTTGCTGAAATAAGCGTTGCTCTCAGCAGCGATACCGAAGACCGGAGTAAAGTAACGACCGATGCGAAGTCCTGCATTGGGGTTGAGGTTCTTCATCCACGAATAGTGCGTGGTAAAAGTAGAAACACCACCATTGATACCAATGTAGAAATTGTCAAAAGACTTGCTTTCCTTTACGGTCTGAGCAGATGCTGATACTGCGAAAACAGCAGCAGCTAACAGTGTAAGAAATTTCTTCATGTCTCTTAATTTTTTAGGTTTATAATGATAAAAAATGTTATTTTCTCGTCTAATTCGAATGC
>CAMJAO010000179.1 GCA_946403615.1 uncultured Prevotellaceae bacterium | reverse complement strand
GAGGGTAACGACCTGATCCGTGAGATGATTGAGAGTGGTGTCGTCAGATATGGTGAGAAATTCCAGAAAGCCATGGAAGAGGGAAAATGGGATCTCTCGCTCGTTGACCCTGAGGAACTCAAGAAGAGTCAGGCAACGCTCGTATATGGACAGATGAACGAGCCGCCGGGCGCACGTGCTTCAGTTGCTCTCTCAGGATTGACCGTCGCTGAGACATTCCGTGACAATGGCGGACAAGACGGCGCTGCTGCTGATATCCTTTTCTTCATCGACAACATCTTCCGTTTCACACAGGCCGGTTCTGAGGTGTCCGCATTGCTCGGACGTATGCCTAGCGCCGTGGGTTATCAGCCCACATTGGCTTCTGAGATGGGTGCCATGCAGGAGCGTATCACTTCTACGAAAAAAGGCTCTATCACATCTGTGCAGGCTGTGTATGTCCCGGCCGACGACCTTACCGACCCGGCTCCGGCTACGACCTTTACCCACCTCGACGCTACAACCGTGCTTTCGCGTAAAATCACCGAACTTGGTATTTATCCCGCCGTTGACCCGTTAGGTTCCACATCGCGTATCCTCGACCCGCTGATTGTAGGTAAAGAGCACTATGACTGCGCACAGAGAGTGATTCAGATTCTGCAACGCTACAATGAGTTGCAAGATATCATCGCCATCCTCGGTATGGATGAACTCTCTGACGAGGACAAACTGACTGTGAACCGTGCACGTCGTGTGCAGCGTTTCCTCTCACAGCCGTTCTCAGTCGCTGAGCAGTTCACCGGCGTGCCCGGTGTCATGGTCTCCATCGAAGATACCATCAAGGGATTCAACAAGATTCTCGACGGTGAGGTGGATTACCTGCCTGAACAGGCATTCCTCAATGTCGGTACCATCGACGATGCTATCGCTAAAGGTAAGAAACTGCTCGAACAGGCTAAAGGTTAAAGCGTATGTTGAGATTGAAAATCGTCTCTCCAGAGAAAATCGTCTTCGATGGAGAAGTGGAAAGCGTACTCGTGCCTGGCACTCTCGGCAGTTTCGAAATACTCAATGACCATGCGCCCATCATCTCTTCACTCCAACCAGGAAAGGTGGAGTATGCTACAAAAGAGGGAAAAGTGCAACTCATGGTCCTGGGTGGTTTCGTCGAGGTGTTGAAAAACAAGGTGTCGCTCTGCGTGGAAATAGAAGAACAGCAATGAATACCTTAGATAAAGGAGTGGTCAAGCGGACGGCAAAAAACTACTACAAATACTCTTTGTGGATAGTGGCGGGGCTTACGCTTGTCGGATTGCTGGTGATGAATCTCATCTACAGACCGTCGATGTTGACTCCCCTGATAATCAGTGCTGTCACATCACTGGTCTTGAGCATTGCCTACGGAGTGGCTTGGAGGGCGGTCGCTTTATCGGCCCCGAAAACCATCACAAAGTTCTACCTTGCCGCTCCGGCCCTGAGAATGATTATCGCTGCGCTCGTCGTCTTGGCTTATTGCCTCGTCGTCAGACAGAAAGAACAAATCAGGGAGTTCATCATCATTTTCTTCATATTCTATTTCGTCACTCTTGTTTTCGACAGCGTTTTCTTCGCTCGGTTAGAAAAAAAATATAAAAAACAACAATAATGAAATATCTCAGACATCTCTTCTGCTTGATGATGCTTACACTCTGCTTGCTGCCGGCTGTCGCACAGGATGACAACCACCATGACGGCGAGAAGAAGGGCATCGACTTGCAAGAAGTACTGTGGGGACATATCAAAGACGCCTATTCCTGGCATATCGCTGATATCGGTGGAAAACCCATCGTTATCAATTTGCCGGTCATCGTCAAGACCTCTACGGGATGGCATTTCTTCTGCAGTTCAAAATTCTCGCACCATGAGGATGAACAGGGAAGAAGATGGGCGCTCGATGAGAATGGACAGCCTGACACCAATCTCAACCTCTATGTGTCGTCGGTAAAAGACGACAATAAAATATATGAGGTGGTCAATGGTGAGGCGAAAAAGGTGACGCTCGATTTCTCCATCACTAAAACGGTGATGGTCCTCTTTATCGACGCCATCATTCTCATCTTATGTATCCTCATTCCTGCCAGATGGTGTAAGAAACACAAGGTCGATGACCCCGCTCCGAAAGGGTTCACCGGATTGGTGCACATGTTTGTCATGTACATCTACGACGATGTCATCAAACCCTCCCTTGGAAAGGAGGCCGATAAGTATGCGCCTTATCTTCTCACGTGTTTCTTCTTCATCTTTGTGGCAAATCTTATGGGTGTGGTTCCGTTCCCGCCCGGAGGAGGAAACCTCACAGGCAATATCACGTTTACGTTCCTTTTGGCGCTTTGCACGTTCATCATCACCAATGTTACGGGTACGAAGGCTTACTGGAAAGACATCTTCTGGCCGCATGTACCCACATGGCTCAAGGTGCCCGTGCCCCTCATGCCGTTCATCGAGTTCTTCAGCATCTTCACGAAACCGTTGGCGCTGATGATCCGACTTTTTGCCAATATGATGGCTGGTCATGCTATCGCCATTTCGCTTACGTGTATCATATTCATCATGTTCGCCATCAATGCCATCGCCGGCACAGCCATGACTGCCGTCAGTGTTGCCATGAGCGTGTTCATGATGCTGCTTGAACTGTTGGTCTGCTTCATCCAGGCCCTCGTCTTCACTATGCTCAGTGCTGTGTTCATCTCGCTCGCACATGTAAAAGAGGAGCACGCCGTTGAAAAAGCATAACCTCAAGTGGAGGGCACAGTTAGAACACTAAACCTGAACCCTCTACCCTCAACAAAATAATAATTCATTAATCAATAACTTAAAACTCAAAAAACTATGTTATCAATTTTATTGGCCGCTGACGGCCTCGCAAAATTAGGTGCCGCTATCGGCGGTAGTTTGGCTGCTATTGGAGCAGGTATTGGTATTGGACGTATTGGCGGTAACGCTATGGATGCCATGGCTCGCCAGCCCGAAAAAATGGGCGACCTGCGTTCAAGTATGATTATCGCCGCTGCCCTCGTCGAGGGTGTGGCCTTCTTCGCCGTTATTATCGCGCTGCTCGCCCTCTTCGTATAATTTCACCAGCAGATTATGTCGTTAATAACTCCTGATTTCGGTTTACTCTTCTGGATGACCGTCGTCTTCCTCATCGTACTGTTTGTACTGTGGAAGTGGGGGTTCCCCGCCATTATTAAAATGGTGAACGGGAGGAAGGATTATATCGACGAGAGCCTCAGAAAAGCCCACGAGGCTAATGAGAGACTCGCCAATATCCAGAAAGAAGGTGAATCCATCCTGCAAGAGGCGAGAGAAAGGCAGGCCCAAATACTCAAAGAGGCTGCCGAGACCCGCGACGCCATTGTAGAAAAGGCACAGGAGAAAGCAAGGGGCGAAAGCGCTCGGCTGCTCAACGAGGCTAAAGCCGAAATAGAGAGCGAAAAGCAAAACGCTATCCGCGATATCCGTGCACAAGTGGCTGAACTCTCCGTTCTAATCGCCGAAAAAATACTGCGGCAGAATCTCGATTCTGAGCAGAAACAGATGGATATGATCGAAAGACTGCTGGACGATGTCGCAATAGGTAAAGACAATAAAAACTGATGCCTATGGATTTAGGTGTAATATCGGTCAGATATGCGAGGGCTTTGCTCAAAAGCGCTACTGAACAAAAATGTGAACAGAAGGTTTATCAAGAGATGCAATCACTGGGAGCGGCATACATTCAGGTGCCACAACTCAGAGCTGCCATTGATAACCCGATGCTCGACAAAGAAAACAAATTCAAACTTCTCAAAACAGCGGCGGGAGGTGATGTGTCGGATTTAACCGACAGATTCATCCGTCTCGTGCTCGAAGGAGACAGAGAGAAAGACATTCAGTTCATGGCGGCTGCGTATATCACGCTTTACCGGAAACAAAAGAACATCACCCGCGGAAAACTCATCACCGCTGCTCCCGTTTCTCCCGATACCGAGAAGAAAATGAAGCAGATGGTGGAGAGCAGGACTCAAGGCACTGTGGAGTTTCAGACGGAGATTGATCCCGAAATTATTGGGGGATTCATTCTCGAATATGATACGTACAGGATGGATGCAAGCGTACAAAGCCAATTGCGGAATATCCTGACACAGTTGAAGAAATAGAGATTGAACACGCATCCCGATATGCCTTCACCAGATATATAAGGATGCTATTCATCTTCTAATTTTTAATTTTATAATTTTAATCAGAATGTCAGACAAAATAAAACCAAGCGAAGTATCTGAAGTGCTGTTGAAGCAACTGAGAGGACTCAATGACGCTGAGCGATTTGACGAGATAGGTACTGTGTTGCAGGTCAGTGATGGCGTGGCACGTATCTACGGACTCAAAAACGCTGAGGCCAACGAATTGCTCGAGTTCGAAAACGGCACAATGGCTATCGTCATGAACCTCGAGGAGGACAATGTCGGTTGTATCTTGCTCGGCACTACCTCAGGCATCAAAGAGGGTATGGTTGTCAAGAGAACAAAGCGTATCGCTTCTATTCGAGTCAATGACAATATGCTCGGACGTGTCATCAATCCGCTCGGACAACCCATCGACGGTAAGGGTGACATCGACCTCTCTGATGCATTCGAGATGCCCCTCGACAGAAAAGCACCTGGTGTCATCTTCAGACAGCCTGTGAAGGAACCCCTGCAGACGGGACTTAAGGCTGTTGACTCCATGATTCCGATCGGACGAGGACAGCGTGAATTGATCATCGGCGACCGTCAGACCGGTAAAACGGCTATCGCTGTCGACGCCATCATCAACCAGAAGAGTTTCTATGAGGCTGGTAAACCAGTCTATTGTATCTATGTCGCTATAGGTCAGAAGGCTTCGACCGTAGCAGCGCTCGTGCAAAACCTCAAAGAGCACGGTGCCATGCCTTATACCATCGTCGTGTCTGCTACCGCTGCCGACCCTGCTGCCATGCAGTATTATGCACCATTCGCAGGTGCGGCTATCGGTGAGTATTTCCGCG
>CAMJAO010000178.1 GCA_946403615.1 uncultured Prevotellaceae bacterium | reverse complement strand
CGACATCGGCCACGGCTTCTACATGAACGATTATATCATGCGGATGGATATTTGAAAGATTATTATTGCCATCATGGCCATATTGGAATACTTACTAAACAATTTCATCAGAGTGAGTTTGAAGGGCTGTTCTGAAAATCATGAAGATATGTTGATTACAAAAATTTAGCATTGCAGTCTTTAGGTAAAATGCACTAGAGATGGTAAAGAAAACAATCGAGACACACTCACGGGCTGATCTTTTTGTATGTGAGATGCCCCCTCTCACTCTTCTGGAAAAAGAAGAGTTGAAGGTGCGTATCGAACGTTCCATCGAAAAGTATTACCAAAAGAATGGGGAATGAAGAATGGGGAATGGTTGCGGCACGATGAAGAATGAAGAATGACAAATGACGAATGGGAAATGTAACCACAAATGACTTAACGGCTTTATTACTAAAAAAATAGTTACAAAATCAGGAGGAATACGTCTGTTTTATATACAAAGTATATGAAACAGTTTTTTTTATATTTATTTTTGGCATTGACGGTGTTGATGCCAGATACGATGATGGCGCAGGAGCGCTATCAGGTTGGAGTGTGCGACTGGATGATTTTGAAGCGTCAGAAGTTGGGCGCATTTGATTTGGCCAAGCAATTGGGTTGTGACGGTTTAGAGTTGGACATGGGTTCACTGGGTCAACGCGAAGCCTTTGAAAACCAGTTGCGAGATGACCACCAAGCGGAAATATTCAAGCGCACAGCCGACAGTCTCGGTATCACGGTCGGTGCTGTGGCGATGAGTGGTTTTTATGCTCAGGACCTGACGAAAAAAGACACCTATCTGTCATTGGCTGCAGATTGTTTCGACACGATGGACAAGATGGGAGGCGTGAAGGTTGCTTTTCTACCTTTAGGCGGTAGCGGCAATGACTGGGCCACAAACAAGACGAAACGTGCTGAGATTGTAAAACGACTGCACGAGATAGGCGAAGCCGCCAAGCAACGCGGCAAACGCGTAGGCATAGGCACCCCGCTTGACGCGAAAGGTAATCTGAAATTGTTGAAAGAGATTAAGAGTGAGGGCATCGGTATCTTCTATTCTTTCCAAGCCACCATAGAAAACGGCCTTGACATCTCGGAAGACATGAAGCGTCTGGGCGCTAAGAATATCTGCGCCATCCATGCTTCGAACACCGACGGCAAATGGTTGCGCGATGACTCGCTCGTGAACCTGCCCGCCATCAAGCAGACACTCGACGCGATGGGTTGGAGCGGATGGCTGTTTGTGGAGCGCAGCCGCAATACCAGTATGGTGCGCAACGTGAAGATGAACTACGGAAATAACGTGCGCACACTGAAAGAGGTGTTCAACTCCTACCCCACCCCCGAAGTGGCACTCAAGAGCGAGGGTCGCGACGAGGCATACGTGAAGACCATCGTCGGTCGTGCAGAAAAAGCGACCGATGAATTGAGTATCACGTGGACGCCTAAAGGCGAAAACGTACGCACTATCATCGCCAACCGTTATTTCGAGCTGAATGACATCTATGAAGAGCGCGACTCACTGAAAAAAAGCGACAAGAAAATGGCGGAAGCGCTATGCGACTCGCGCTTATACCGTTCGCATTTCGCCTTCGATGCCAACCTGTCGAAATATCTGAAGCCTCAGGAGATAGAACGAGTGAAAGACGTGATGACATACGACGTGGTGAAAGTGACCTATGATGCACATTGTGAGATGATACCCTCTTTGACTGAAGAAGAGAAGGCACAAATCATGATTTGGCTGAAAGAAGCGCGTGAATTTGCCATCGACGCGGAGAGCAGCAAGAAAAAACATGAGATGTTCGGCAAATACAAAGGGCGTATCAACAATTACCTGACCAAACGGGGTTATAACCTGACTAAAGAACGGGAAGAGTGGTATAAGAGGATTGAGAATAAGTAATACCCACCTAATACCCACCCTGACCCTCTCAAAGGGAGGGAATGAATAAGTGAAAGAAGACACACTCCTAGAGAACAAGATGACTAAGTGTAAAAGTTGAAATCATAAGAACAAACGATATGAAAAAGTTATTATTACTCGTGGTGTTATTGATGTCGCTGACAGCTTGTAAGCATGAGCAAGAGGTTCAATTACAAGAAGTGACATTGGAAGTCAGCCTTCCTGAATCAGATTCCATAAAAGGAGACAGCCAAGAAGTGAAGAACGTGATGGCAGACATCAGACACGTAATCGCCCAACGATTGGAGATAGAAGAGAAAGATATCCTTGAGATAGAAGGTGACGCCAATCATCTCACAGTCAATCTGCCCATGCCAATAGACACGGCAAGAGTCAACCGTCTGTTGAGTCAGAGAGGAGAATTCGGTTTTTGGGAAACATGCCGTTCCGACAAAATCGCCGGGCAGATAGAGGAAGGAAGAAAACAGATGAAAGAAGGTGACAGGTTGCTTCGTTTGTTGCAACTCAGCTCCAATGATTTATGCATCTTGGG
This sequence comes from uncultured Prevotellaceae bacterium, assembly GCA_946403615.1. Taxonomy (GTDB): domain Bacteria; phylum Bacteroidota; class Bacteroidia; order Bacteroidales; family Bacteroidaceae; genus Prevotella. The sequence goes on along the minus strand of CAMJAO010000178.1, from coordinate 2,572 downwards.
ATATGCTCAAGAGAAAGACACCGCAGAGGTGAACCGTTTGCTGCAAAGCGCAGAGATACAAAAAAGGCTCAGTCCCGACCTCAAACTTTGCTGGGGTGCTCAGAAAGAAGAATTTAGGGGCAATACTATTCCAAATAATGATGACTTGGCAAACGATACCGAACCAGCGGTATTCGGACTGTTCTGTGTGCGCGGAACTTCAGCCGCCATTACAGGAGACAAAATCACAGAAGCCAAGGATGAAATGGATTCATTCAATCATTCTCCCATCGTGATCCTGAAGATGAACGAGGAGGGAGCCAAACAGTTTACTGACTTCACCAAGAAAAATATCGGTCAGCAGGTTGCCATCGTCATCGACGATCAGGTTTATAGCGCACCAATGGTCCAAATGGAAATCACCGGAGGAAATGCATCTATAGCCGGCCAATTTACCCCGGAACAAACCAAAGAACTGGCATTGATACTCGGTTCGGGCATTCTTAAAGGAACCGCAAAAATCGCCACGAAGTAAAGGTCAGCAAGAGCATATCAACTAAAAATCAATTTAATACAATGAGAAAATACATACCTCTGGCAGTGTTTCTGCTATGTTTCACGACATTATCCGCCCAGCGACAGGTGCAAGCCACTGGGCAAAGAGGGTTGACCGCCACGGCCAACAGTCCCTATGCCGTGATGACCTCCACACCCGTCAATGCCGTGGAATGGACAGCAGGTTTTTGGGGAGACTTGTTCGAAGTATTCAGCAAGACATCCGTTCAAAGCATGTGGGAAACCTGGCAGAGTGAGGAAGGCAAGGGGTTTAATAATTTCCTCATCGCTGCCGGTGAGAAAGAAGGCAAGCACCACGGCCCTCCTTTCCACGACGGCGACATGTATAAATGGCTGGAAGCCCTGGCCGCGGTCTATGCCGTGACCAAAGACGCCGAACTGGACAAGATTATGGACCGGTTTATCGGATGTGTGGTAAAAGCGCAACGTGCGGACGGCTACATCCATACACCGGTGATCATCAAAGAGAAAGCATCCACAGTTTCAGACGGGAAGAACAACGACAACACCGTGGTGGGCACCGCAACTGGCACCAAAGATGACGGGGCATTTGTCAACCGTTTGAATTTCGAGACCTACAACTTAGGACACCTCATCACCGCAGGCATTATCCATAAACGTGCTACGGGCAAGACCACACTGTATAACGCCGCCATCAAAGCAGGTGATTTTCTCTATAACTTTTGCAAGGAGAACGCGAAGGAACTGGCTGGCAACGCCATCTGTCCGTCGCATTATATGGCCGTCACCGAACTGTATCGTGAGACAGGCGACAAGAAATACCTGGAACTGGCCAAACAGTTTATCGACATTCGCGGCATGGTGGAAAACGGCACAGACGACAATCAGGACCGCATCCCCTTCCGTGAGCAATACAATGCCATGGGGCATGCCGTCCGCGCCAATTACCTCTATGCCGGCGTGGCAGACTTGTATCTGGAGAGTGGCGAAGAACAGTTGATGAAAAACCTGACCTCCATCTGGCAGGATATTGTCAACCGGAAGATGTACATCACGGGAGCCTGCGGAGCCTTGTACGACGGCACTTCGCCCGACGGCACCGACTACAAGCCCGACAACATCCAGAAGGTACACCAAAGTTACGGTCGCGCTTATCAACTGCCCCACTCCACCGCCCATAACGAGACGTGTGCGAATATCGGCAACATGTTGTTTAACTGGCGCATGTTCCTTGCCACAGGCGACGGCAAATATACAGACATCATCGAGACCTGTCTTTACAACAGTGTGTTGAGCGGAATCTCATTAGACGGAGAGAATTATTTCTATACCAACCCGATGCGCATGAGTGATGAGTTCCCGTATACGCTCCGTTGGCCGAAAGAGCGCAAGAAATACATCAGTTGCTTCTGCTGTCCACCCAACACACTGCGTACCCTTTGCGAGGCACAGGATTACGCCTACGCGCAAGGCAAGCGTGAGATATATGTGAACTTGTATGGCTGCAACTCATTGACGACAACCCTTGACGAAATCGGAGATGTTAAATTGGAACAAATCACCGAATATCCTTGGGACGGCACCGTGAAAATCATCATCACCAAACTGTCAGGAATGAAGAAGATGAGCATCAAGTTGCGTCAACCCGCATGGTGTATGAAATCGCTTATTCAGAAGAACGGCATCACGGTGACGCCACGCTATGAGAAAGGCTATCTGGTGCTCGACGGTCAATGGAAAGAAGGCGATGTCATCTCCTATACGATGCAGATGCCAGCGCGTATCGTCGAAGCCAACCCGCTGGTGGAAGAGTCACGCGGCCAAGTGGCAGTGATGCGCGGCCCGATTGTATATTGCGCTGAAAGCCCTGACCTAAACGGTGAAGATATCGACCATATTGTCGTCCCCGTTGACGCACAGTTCAAGCCCATGTGGACAAGGATTGGCACCATGAGCCTCATGTCACTCGAAGGCGAAGTAAATGTGCGTGATGAGGCATCGTGGGAAGGAACACTTTACCGCGACATCATCAACAAAAATAAACTTCAATATCTTA
>CAMJAO010000177.1 GCA_946403615.1 uncultured Prevotellaceae bacterium | reverse complement strand
CTCGAAAAAGCAAAAAAATTTTGCTTTTTGCTCGCTTAATCGTATCTTTGCACCATCAATGTAACAGATGATGAAAAAGCGTCACTACCTTCTGCTGTTGGCGTTGACGGCACTCACCGCACTGGCTCAGCGCGACCCGATGCATCGCTACAACACGAAGTTCACCCTATCGGAGGAGAATTTCGTGGACACGATACCCATCGAGTTTGAAGATGACCAGATTTATATCCATGCTACCGTTAACGGACTCGACTACCGCCTGAACATCGACACGGGGTCGAGTCAAGGCATAGCATATGCCAACGGACACCTGCCTTACGGCCGCATCTTGGGCAAGGTGGAGTCGCGCGATGCCAACGGCCGCATCGACACGATACAGGCGGTGGCGTTTCCCACATTCACCATCGGCCACCTGACCATCAGCGGCTACAGCGGGTCGCTGTTTCGTCGCCACCACACACCGGCAAAATATGATGCCATCATCGGTTTCGACCTGTTCAACAAAGGGTTGAGCGCGAAGATAGACACGCGTGAGGGCATCATGATATTGACCGACATCCGCAATTATTTTGACATGGAAGAAGGCTACCGCTTCAAATACCGTCTGTTGCGATTTGTGCCGAACGTGAAACTGTCGCCCTACCCCAACTGTATCGACGAAGCGCTGTTCGACACGGGCAGCCGTCGGCTGTATGTGATGGGCAACCGCAGCCTCGACCTGTTTTATGACCGTTCCCCCGATATCTCCAGCCAGATAGAGAGCCGCAGCCACGGGCACCGGGCAGTGGGCGGTTTCGGCGCGGAGAAGGCCGATCGTCTGACCTTTCTCTGGCTCGACGGTTTCAATCTGGGCGGTTATGAGTTTCGCGATTACCACACGATGACCACACAGGGTTATTCGCGCATCGGCGGCGAACTGCTCCGTTACGGCAGCCTCATCATCAACCCCCGCAGGAAGACAATGACATTCCAACCCTACAACGAGGGCGACGCCATCATGGTGAGCAACAGTCAGACCAACATCGCCTTCATTCCTCAGAACGACCGTCCTGTGGTGGGCATGGTCTGGGAGGGCGGCCCCCATTATCGCAATGGTTTCCGTCAGGGCGATATGATTTTACAGATAGACAATCATTTTATCAATACGTTCAATGATTTCCTCACCTACCCGTTTATCGAGGGTCGCCAGCATGTTTTTCTGGTTCGCAGCCTCGACGGCGCCATCCACGAGATAGTCAGCGAACGATAAGCATATTTCATCATGAATCAAGAATTATTCCAGAAGGACGTAGCACTGCTGTCGTCGCAAACCGATGCCGAACGCCATATCGTGCCGGGACACACCGCACCGCTGCCCTCAGTAGACGCTGTGGAGCGCATCGTTGACCTGGTGAAGAAACTGGTGTTTCCCGGTTTTTTCGACCTTCGTCACAGCGACAGCGGCATCCGTTCCTATCATATCGGAGTTTACATCGAGCAGTTGCATCAGTTGCTGAGCAAACAGATAGAACTGGCATTGCTGTTTGATGACAGCAATTGCCAGGACACCGTGCGCAGTGCAGCCGACGACCTTGCCGCCCGTCTGATAGACCAACTGCCGGAAATCAAACGTTTGTTGCTCACCGACGTGAAAGCCATCTACGAGAAAGACCAAAGCGTGTGTAATTTCAGCGAGGTGATATTCTGTTATCCCGTGATCCGCGCCATGGTGCATTACCGCACAGCCCACGCCTTGCACCAGATGGGCGTGCCCATCCTGCCGCGCATCATCACCGAGCAGGCGCACGCTTTCACGGGCATCGACATCCATCCGGGCGCACAGATAGGCGAGTATTTTGCCATCGACCACGGCACGGGTGTGGTCATCGGCGAGACATGCATCATCGGCAATCATGTAACTCTTTATCAGGGCGTTACCCTCGGCGCACGGGCAGGCAGCGGCGAGCGCGAAGCACGCAGTTGCCGCGAAGTCATCGCGCGCCATCCCATCCTTGAAGACCATGTGACCGTCTATTCCAACTCCACCCTTCTGGGACGCATCACCATCGGTCACGACACCATCATCGGCGGTAACGTGTGGGTGACTCACGACCTGGCCCCCTACTCACACATCTTGCAAGGCAAAGCACAAGATGTGGGCTTCACCGACGGGGCAGGGATATAAAAAGGTTTGAGGTTTGATATTTGAGGGTTATGATTAGAGAGTGAGGGTTTTCTGCCTAATCATCTCGCCCATTTCGGAAGGTGTAAAGAGAAAACCAAAAAGCAAGGGCATAGGCGTGCGCCTATGCCCTTGTGTCAAATAAACTGTTTGCTTATGAGAGGGGTGTTACCCCTATAGAGATAGTTTATTTCTCTTCTGGTGTTATTCTTCTGTTGTTTAATTCTCATCAGGAGCCTGCTCGATGAGTTCCATGAACTGGTCGAGTTTCGGAGTGATGATGATTTGGGTACGGCGGTTGCGCTGTTTGCCCACTTCAGTGGAGTTGGTGGCGATGGGATTGTATTCACCACGTCCGCCGGCGGTGAGACGTTTCGGGTCAACACCGTAGTTGTTTTGCAGATACTGCACCACGCTGGATGCACGCAAACAAGAGAGGTCCCAGTTGTTACGGATGTTCTCACGCGAAATGGGCACATCGTCGGTATTACCCTCTACGAGCACATCATAATCGGAGTAATCCATGATGATTTTCGCGATTTTGCTGAGCGTCTGCGCCGCACGGTCCTGGATTTCGTAACTACCTGTCTTATAGAGCATATTGTCGGCAAGCGAGATATAGACCACGCCTTTGAGCACCTGGATGTCCACCTCTCTGAGCTCCTCTTTGCTGAGCGAGCGTGTCAGGTTGTTGGTGAGCACCATATTGAGCGAGTCGCTCTTGCTCTTCACATCCACCAAGTGACGGATATACTGGTTGGACTCATTGATCTGGTCAACGAGTTTCTCAATGCTCACATTGTTTTGATTGGCATTAGTCAGACTCTTGTCGAGCGAGCGCTGCAGTTTGGCATAGTCCTTCCGTGCCTGTTCGAGTTGCTGCTCGAGGCTGGTCACGCGGGCATTGCTGGCTGCCAATTGTTCTTTAGCGGTCTGGTACTGGTCGGTCAGATTGCGATTGGTCTGCTGACAATCGGCCAGATCTTTTTTGCTGGCACAACTGCTGATGAGCATCGCGCCTGCCGCTATCACTGAAAGCAATAATCCTTTTTTCATAATTGTACTGTTTATCAATTTAGGTTTGTAAATGATTTTGCTGCAAATGTACATATATAACGGAGAAAACCAAAAAAGATATTGTCAGATTAGAGTTTTTTAACCAATATTATGTAAATGCGTTGAACATTGAACACCAAACATTGAACATTATGATTACCTTTGCAGCAACAATACTTAAGAGCATGAAAAAAGTACTATTAATAGGTTTTCTTCTCGGAGCATCGCTTTGCACATATGCCGATGACAAGGTGAAAACAGGTTTTGAAACCGCTGTGGAACCTGTAGAGAATCTGGGAGCGGAAGCTTCTGAAACCGTCATTGGTTCAGCTGACAAAGTTGGTTATTTTGTTCCTGAAACGGGAACTGAGCCCGTCGGTGAATCCGTTGAGACCGACAGTGCGAATGCCATGGCTGCCAAGATGTATCTGCCATTGCTTCCCCCTAAACAAAGGACGGGCATAGCGCCGGGAGCCCTCGATTTCAAGCTCTCGCAGTCAGACGACCGCCCCTCCTACAAATTCTTCGATGATATCTCGTGGGCGGGGGTACCCGTGTTCGTGGCGGGCATCATCGCGAAAGGTGAGAAGCATGCCTTCCGCCAAGACTACCGCAACCCGCATGCCAACACACGCTTGGTGACACATTTCAAGACGAGCATCGACGATAAGCTGCAATTTTTCTCGCCAGCCCTGACTTTAGGTCTGAAGATTGGCGGCGTGGAGGGGCGTTCAGACTGGACACGCCTGATGGTTTCCGCAGCCATGTCATACGGTCTCATGGCAGGTTTCGTCAACAGCATCAAATATACCGCCAGTGAGATGCGTCCCGACGGTTCGACCCGCAACTCCTGGCCATCAGGCCACACAGCTACCGCCTTCGTGGGTGCCACCATCCTTCACAAGGAGTACGGTCTGACCCGCTCGTCCTGGTATTCCGTTGCCGGTTATGGCTTGGCCACGGCTACGGGTGTGATGCGTGTGCTCAACAACCGCCACTGGGTGAGCGACGTGCTCTCGGGCGCGGGCATCGGCATCATGTCGGGCGAACTGGCTTACGCCCTGAGCGACCTCATCTTCAAAGACCGTCATCTCTTGCGTGGCGACCTGATGGATTATCCCAACCTCAACCGTGACCACCCCTCTTTCTTCGACGTGTCAATGGGTTTGGGGTTCGGTTCGAAGAATATCTCATTCGAAGATTTCGACATCATGTCAGAAGAGGCCAAAGGAGTCAAACTCCAGTTCCGTACGGCAACAGTGGTGCAAGCCGAGGGCGCTTATTTCATCAACAAATATGTCGGTCTGGGCGGTCGGTTGCGCGTACGCACCTCACCTATCAACGGTTGGAGCAACTTTATGCGATTGGCAGATGAAGACATGAACGAGTCTATCGATTACCTCATGACTTTGGACGACGGTGGCGTTATTGGCGACATGAGTGATTTCGTCACCGAAAAGGAAATCACCATTGAAAGCGACCACCTGACAGAATTTGCAGGCGACGTAGGTCTCTATTTCAATTTTCCCCTCAATGACCGCTTCTCTATCGGCAGCAAACTGCTTATTGGCCGAAGTATGATGCAAGCGCTCGACCTCAACGCCAGATTCAAGGGAAACGTAAAAGATATGGACTATGACATGACCATAAAAAATGGTATCATAGAAAGCCTGAACATCAACAGCATCACCTCTACGGGCGAAACATACGATGAAGAGTGGGACTATCTGACAGTTGACGGCAACAACTCGACCAAGTACGGCACAGGCATCTCGCTCACTTATGCCTATAAGGGCAATTTCTGCTGGAAACTCTTCTGTGATTACGATTTTACCCGAAAGACCTAT
>CAMJAO010000176.1 GCA_946403615.1 uncultured Prevotellaceae bacterium | reverse complement strand
TGAGGTTGAACTCGCCGCCTGCCTTGTCGTTGGTGCCGCTGGCGCGCGCTCCGCCGAAGGGTTGCATGCCCACCACGGCTCCCGTCGGTTTATCATTGATATAGAAGTTGCCGGCGGCATAACTCAGTTGCTCGGTGATACGCTCCACTGCCATGCGATCGCGTCCGAACACGGCACCAGTCAGTCCGTAAGGCGATGTCTCGTCGCAGAGGCGCACGGTCTCATCCACCTTGTCGTCATCATAAGGATAAACGGTGAGTATGGGACCGAAAATCTCCTCTTCCATTGATTTGAAGCGGGGATTGGAAGTCTCGATAACGGTGGGCTCGACAAACCATCCCTTCGACTTGTCGCAGTTGCCACCAATGACAATTTTCGCGTCCTTGGCGTCCTTGGCGTAATCGATGTATGATTTGCACTTGTCAAACGATGCCTCATCGATGACGGCATTGACAAAGTTCGTCGGGTCTTTCACGTCGCCCATCTTGATTTCCGAGGTCATGCGTTTCACATCTTCCAGCACGTCGGGCCAGAGGCTCTTCGGGATATACATGCGCGAAGCCGCCGAACATTTCTGTCCCTGGAACTCGAACGCGCCACAGAAGGCAGCCGTGGCCACGGCTTTCTTGTCTGCCGAAGGATGCACGAAGATAAAGTCCTTGCCACCGGTCTCGCCAACCAGACGCGGATAAGACACATAACGGTCTAGATTGCTGCAGGCTTGTTGCCAGAGGCTCTTGAAGGTGGCAGTAGAGCCGGTGAAATGAATGCCGGCGAAATGTTTCGACTGTGTGGCCACCTCGCCGATGAGAGCACCGCTTCCAGGTAGGAAGTTGACTACTCCGTCGGGCAGTCCGGCCTCCTTATAAAGTTGCATGAGGTAGTAGTTGGAGAGCAGTGCTGTGGTCGAGGGTTTCCACAGTGCCACGTTACCCATCAGGGCGGGTGTCATACAGAGATTCGAGGCGATGGAAGTGAAGTTGAACGGGGTGACAGCGAGTACGAATCCCTCGAGGGGGCGATATTCGGTGTGATTCAACTGCGCGACACCGTCTTTGGGTTGCATGGCATATATTTTCGATGCGTAGTGGACGTTGTAGCGGAAGAAATCAATGGTCTCGCAGGCGGAGTCAATCTCAGCCTGGAAGAAGTTCTTGCTTTGTCCGAGCATCGTGGCGGCATTCATGATGGGGCGGTACTTCGTGGCAAGCAGTTCTGCCATTTTCATCACGATGGCGGCACGAGTGGTCCAAGGTGTGCGGCTCCATGTTTTCCATGCCTCCATGGCTGCTTCGATGGCCATTTCCACCTCTTTCTTGCCCACTTTATGATAAGTGGCGAGCACATGATGGTGGTCGTGCGGACAAGTCACCTTGCCTGTGTCGCCGGTACGGATTTCCTTACCACCGATGATGATGGGGATATCGACTACGGTATTACTTTGGCGCTCGAGTTCCTTCTCAAGAGCGATACGTTCTGGCGAGCCGGCCAGATAGCCTTTCACCGGCTCGTTGGCCGGCAGCGGGAATGTGATAATTGAGTTGTTCATATTGTTAGGTTTAGGTTTTTTGAGGAGTGAAAGGTATTGAGGAGTGAGAGGAGTGAAGACAATAGTCCTCTAATGGTTTCGGGTAGAGGGTTTAGGGCTTAGTGTTCTTGACACTACTCTTGCTTTTAACCTTTTGCCCCTTACTACTCCCTCCCTCGGGAGGGTTGGAGTGGGTGCACCCTCAGAGAGGGGTTAGGGTGAGGCTTAATATATTTCAGCAATCATGCAACGGGCACTGCCGCCTCCAGCCTTTTCGATGACAGGGATATCAACCGGAACGATGCGCATACCGTCTTGGAGTATCAAGTTCTCTTGTTCGGGGGTGAGCGAGTCAAGTGCTGTGGTGCTCATGACGAGGATTTTCTCATTGAGGTCATTGCGCACCTCGAGCATGTTACCAGCGAAGCGGTTCATCTGTTCGAAGGTGAGGTCAACCACGATTTTGTCATGTTCCTCGAGGAGGGAGCGGAGCGTTTCGCGCTGATGTGCGTCGGCAATGCTCTCCATGCAAACGAAAGCGAAGCGTGTGCCCACATTCATCACCACATTGGTGTGATAGACGGGTGTACCCTGTTCGTCAGTGCTGTCGAAGAGGAAATAATCATATCCGAGCGCCTCGGCCCATTCGCGCACCACTTCGGAAGATGTGCGGGGCGAAAGACAAGCGTAGGCGATATGGTGTTCGCGGTCGAGGATAAGCGAACCTGTGCCTTCAAGGTATTTGCCCTCTTTTTCCCACGAAGTGAGGTCGACCACGCGGTCGAATTTCATCGTGTCGAGCAGTGTGCGCAACTTATCGCGTTCCAGTCGTCTGTTTTGCGCGTACATGGGATAGATGACAAGTGTGCGGACGGTCTCTCCTGTCTGTTCGATAGTGTCGCAGTGGGTGGAGAAACAATTGTTGGGGAAGATAGAATCGGGCGTAAACGGTTCGGGCGTGTCTTGCAACACATCGACGTTGACACCGGCAGAGCGGAGGAGGTTGACGTAGTGGTCGAACTCCTCCACAGCCTGCTGTTGTATCCTCAACGCCTCGTCGCCCTCGGTGCGCTGCTGGAAGGCGTTATTGGCGGCCGTTTCCTCGTTGAAAGCGAAGCGCACGGGACGCACCATGAGTAAATGATCGGTGGTTTGCATCTATCCTTCCTCAAATGTTTTCTTAATGATGGCGATGGCTTCGCGGAGTTGTTGCTCGTTGATGCAGAGAGGCGGTGCGAAACGGATGATGTCGTCATGGGTGGGTTTGGCTAGCAGACCGTATTCTTTCATCTTCAGGCAGATGTCCCATGCCGTTTTGCCGTTGACGGGTTTGGTCACGATGGCATTGAGCAGACCTCGTCCGCGCACCTCGACGATGAAGGGCGAGTTGATTTTGCGGATCTCATCACGGAAGATACGCCCCATGGCCTCAGCATTCTCCACCAGATGCTCGTCGCGGATGACCTTGAGCGCCTCGACTGCCACACGTGCGGCCAAGGGGAATCCGCCGAAGGTCGAGCCGTGCTCACCCGGACGGATGTTGAGCATGATGTCGTCGTCGGCCAGACAGGCTGACACGGGCAGCACACCACCACCGAGGGCCTTTCCCAGCACCACGATGTCGGGGCGCACACCATCGTGCTCCGAACAAAGCATACGTCCGGTGCGAGCGATACCTGTCTGCACCTCATCGGCGATGAAGAGCACATTGTGCTGATGGCAGAGGTCATAACATTTCTTCAGGTAACCGTCGTCCGGCACGAACACGCCAGCCTCGCCCTGAATAGGTTCGGCGATGAAGGCGCAAACCTCGTCACCATATTCATCAAGGGCTTTCGCCAATGCCTCGGTGTCATTATAGGGTATACGGATAAATCCCGGAGTGAGCGGTCCATATTTGTCGTAACTGCTGGGGTCATTGCTCATGGTGATGACCGTCACAGTGCGGCCGTGGAAATTGCCCTCGCAGCAGATGACCTTGATTTTATCGTTTTCAATGCCTTTTTTCACGGCACCCCAGCGGCGGGCAAGTTTCAAGGCGGTCTCCACACCCTCGGCACCGGTGTTCATCGGCAGGATACGGTCATAGCCGAAAAATTCGTGCATGAACTGCTCATACTCGCAGAGTGCTTCGCTATAGAAGGCGCGCGAAGTGAGACAAAGCAGATCGGCCTGGTCTTTCAGTGCCTTGACGATGCGCGGGTGACAGTGACCTTGGTTGACAGCGGAATAGGAGGAGAGAAAATCGAAGTATTTCTTCCCTTCCACGTCCCACACATAAATGCCCTCGCCACGGCGTAAAACCACGGGCAGCGGATGGTAGTTGTGTGCGCCATAATGTTCTTCAAGAGCCATCAGACGCTCTGATTCAGTAAGTTGTGCTTGCGTTGTTTTCATAGTAATAAAATTAATATTTTTACATATTTTATGCAAAAATAGGGTTTTTATTTGGAATGTCGTCACTGGCGCCTGTTAAATAATCTAAATTCGTCAAGCCTTTCGGTCTGGAAGGATGAGAAAGTACCCGCTCAATTCTCGCATGGTCCATGAGCGACCTCCATGGTATAGGGACGAGTGGTGTTTTACATAAAAAACGAAGGGTTTATATGCATTTTCTAAAAAAAAACATTATCTTTGTCGCAGATAAACCCTAAAACTTTCTTTATACAATGAAAAAGGAAACATTACTCATCATGGCGATGGCACTGGTGCTGACTGGTTGCAAAGACGCGAAAAACAATGGCGATGCTGCCGACTCAAAGCAAGCCGAAGTGAAACAAGAACAGGATGTAAAGGACGACGGCGATGCGCAAGAGGGCAACATCTTCGATGCTGACGAAACCGCCGACCCGAAAGAGACGGACAACACCCTAAAGGCTTCTAAACAGGCGAAGAATACGAAACCCATGGTCTATTCCATCGCTGACGACGGATTTCTCAACATCCGCGAATATCCCAAAGCGTCGGCTCCCATTCTGGGCAAACTGCTCACAGGAGGCGAGGGCGCAGAATATCTCGGCTCATCAGGCGACTGGTATAACGTTCGCTACAAGGGCGTAGAAGGCTATGTCAATGGTAAATTCGCCAAACTGACAGGACTGGAGGAGAGTTCCATGCGGGTGGCGGGCGCCAACAAAAAAGTCTATTATGTGGTAGTGGGTACATACTCAAGTCTTGCTGAGGCAAAGAAAGCCATGATTGTACAACCCGACGTCCTGGACGGTTCGAATGTCTATCGCGCGAAAGACAAGAACGGGCGCACCGTGTTCCGTCAGTGTCCGGGTTGCTATTACAGCCGGGCGGACGCACAAGAACACGTCAAAGGTCTCAATGACTTTTTGGACATCGGTGCCTGGATTTGGGAGTCAGACGGTGTCGCTCCCTGCGTATACCAAGGCATCGCCCTCAACGGCGAACCATCGAGCATCGGACCGGAATGAGAATGACGAGCATTATTATATAATAAAGCAGGCTGAGAAATCTCAGCCTGCTTTATTTATATTGAATTCAACTCTTTAGTCGATGTCAGTGCTGTGGTCG
>CAMJAO010000175.1 GCA_946403615.1 uncultured Prevotellaceae bacterium | reverse complement strand
AGCAGTATCCAGGCATCCATCCACGCGACGGTTACTTTGACGGATGGTATATGGACGATGACATGGTGCTGCATTCACCAACCCGCTACGAGCAGCCGCTCAAGATTGACAGCATTGAAACCTGTGACTTTGACTTGACCATGGACGTCAACTGGCGTTCATATAAGTTGGCCCGACGTGCTTGGAGCGGCGGGTTGATGGACATTCGTTTCGCTTTCCGCAACAAATTAGACGGAACGCCTTATTTTGTCCGCATACACGACCCGTATTATGAGAGCCGTACGTTCACCCCCGCACAAACACAGTCACAGATTGACGCAGCGAATGAAGCAGCCGCCCGCGCTGCGCTTCAACAACAGAACACTACAGCCGATTTCTCCATCTGCACGATGGAAGTCCGTGAATCGGCAGGGTTTGGAGGACGGCCAGGACGCCGCATGAATATGCTGACGCCTTTGGCATCCGTTCCAGCCACAAAAGAGCAGGTGAACGAGGAACAGCAATGGCACAAACTGCGTGTGGAGAGTCGCGGCAGCAAGGTCACTGTATTCTGGGACGGCAGAGAGACTGTCAGTTATGAGGGTTTGGACAAGGCAAACCGCAATTACCTGACTTTCTGGGTCAATTATACCGAGGCTACTTATCGCAACATCAAGGTGACGGCAACAGACGGGAAGGTGCTGTTTGAGGGCACGCCCGGAGACGTTCAGATTCCTGCTGTCGCACAGCAATGGACCGCATTCGGCGATGGCGGCAAGTACCGTCTCATCAAGGACGATGCCGTCAACATGCGCTATTCGCAAGAGATTACCGCCAAAAAGGCCGAAGCCGGCATCTTTCAAGGGCCGCAAAACATCATTAACGGAGAAAAATATGTCGGCTCGATATACGCCAAAGGAAAAGGCGAATTGATGGTGGGGCTGCGTAATGCTACAGGCCAGTTCGTGGCAAAAAAATCACTTGGCAAGGTAGGCAAAGATTGGAAGAAATATGAATTCACGCTGGAGCCTCGGACAAGCGGTGACGGTGATTTTGCCATCGTTGTGAAAGATGGTACGATACAGGTTGACATGGTAACCATGACAACGCAGACCGGCCTTAATCTGGGCGGATTCCGTCCCGATATCTTGAAGGCGGTGAAGGAACTGCATCCCACATGTCTGCGTTGGCCAGGCGGCGGATATGTTGCCCAATATGACTGGAAATGGGGCATCGGCCCACAGGAAAACCGCGAGCGATGGGCACATTGGATGTGGATGGACTATGACCAGAACTGTTTCGGTACGGACGAGTACATACGTTTCTGCCGTGAGGTGGGCTCAGAGCCTATCATCGTTGTGAGCGTCAAGTTTGAACGTCCTGCGGAAGAGTATGACAGTATTCTTCAAGACGCACTGCACTGGCTGCGCTACTGCAATGCACCCGCCACAGACGAATGGGGTGCTAAACGTGCCGCAAACGGACATCCTGAACCGTACAATGTGAAATACTGGGAGATAGACAATGAGATGTGGGAGATGGGCATTGACCGCTACGAGAAGTGTGTTCGTGACTTCAGCACAGCAATGCGCGAGATAGACCCGTCCATCAAGATCATAGCCTGCGGCGGATTCCGCGAGGATGAACAGTTCATCAAACGCAGCGGAAATTATTTTGACTACCTGAGCCTTCACCATTATGAGCAACAGGGCGGTTATGCTACCGGTCCAGTACGTATGGGTCAACAGTATGACCGTTATGCCAAGATGATAGCAGACGGACCTAATCCGAACATCAAACTATTCATATCAGAATGGAACCTGAACAGCATTGACTGGCGCACAGGTCTGTTTGCAGGCGGATTTCTCAACATGTGTGAATCACGCGATGTGGTGGCTATGGGAGCCGCGGCACTGTTCATACGCCGCACAGATGCTCCTGATTGGAACAACGCTTTCATCAACTTCGACTACAAGGATTTGTTTAAAGCCCCCAATTGTCAGGTCACTGAACTTTGGTATGACCATTTCTCGAAATACCGTCTGGCATACAGCGGTGAAACCGGCGACGTCAGCATAAGCACCACATTGTCGGAAAATGGTAGCGATGTGATCGTGAAGGTAGTGAATCCCACCGAAGAGCCAGCCTCCTTGCGTATCAAAGGGGATTGGAATGAAGTGTCGGGCGCGGAGTTCGAGTATTACGCGCCAGGTTCACTTACGGTGGCCAACAGCATGGAGAACAAGAATGCCGTAGCACTCAAAAAAGCGACAGCAAAGACCGAGGAAAACGATGTTTTGCTCTCTGTTCCCGCACTGTCTGCCGGTGTGCTGACTATTAAGAAATTATAGAGCAGCGTGGTGATGGGGGTTAATAGGCCTCCTGATACAAGTAAAGCCAATAGTCAGCCGAGATCGGCTGACTATTGGCTTTATTGCTTATGTCGGGAAAGGGTCAAATCTTTCCGATGATGCCTTTCTTAGCGTCTGTTTCGTTAAGGAAAGTGATGATGTTCTGAATCTCAGGACTGTCGGGCACCTGTTCCTCAATCTGCTTGGTGGCATCGAAGACACTTGTCAAACCGAGGAAAACCAGTCGGTAAGCATTGGCGATGTGCTTCTGCACCTTATCAGAAATACCATGATAGGTGAGCATGGTAGTGTTCACGCCATGATAAGTGGTGGGATTGCCACCTGCGATGATATATGGAGGCACATCTTTCGAGAAAGCCGTTCCCGCCATAATCATCGAACCTTCACCAACGCGTGTACCGGCATTTTCGATAACACTTGACGAGAAGATAACACCATTGCCGATGACGCAGTCGCCGGCAATTTTTGTACCATAACCGAAGACGCAGGAGTCGCCCACGACGGTGTCGTGTGAGATATGTGCGCCCTCCATCAAGAAATTGTCATTGCCGATAACGGTCTTTCCGCCTGTATGTGTGGCACGGTTGATGACCACATTCTCGCGGATGATGTTATTATCGCCGATGATAAGTTCGCTGCGCTCGCCTTTGAATTCAAAGTCCTGCGGCAGTGCTCCGATGACTGAGCCTTGGTGCACTTTATTGCCTTTCCCCATGCGTGTGCCGTTGAGGATGCTTACAAAGGGGAAAATGATACAGTTGTCGCCAATCTCCACATCGCCTTCGATATAGACGAAGGGGAATATTTTTACATTTTGGCCGATTTTCGCTCTGGGGTCGATTTCGGCTTTTGGACTGATATCGCTCATATCTATAAATGGAATTAAAAGCCCCCTCTAATCCCCCGAGGGGAATGAAGAGATTAAGGGCAGATGATTATATTTGAAGCCCCCTGTACATCCTCCCCGTCGGAGGATTAGAGGGGGCTCTCTATTATTTTCCTCCGCCGCCGAGGGCTGTCCAGAGACTGACCACGGCTTGCATCTTGTAGAAGTCGTCAGTGATTTTTGACAGTTGGGCGTTGAGCAGAGACTGTTGGGCACCTATTACCTCGAGGTAACTACTGCCTGAACTCTTGAACAGCATACGCGTATGCTCCACATTCTGCTCAAGGATAGCTATCTGCTTTTCTTCCAACTCGGATTTTTCTGCTGACGAATTATACTGCACCAAAGCGTTGCTCACCTCGCTGCCTGCCTGTAATACAGCATGCTGCCAAGTGTTGAACGCCTGTTGCTGTTGTGCTTCAGAGACACGCAAAGCGGCTGTCAACTGTCCTCTCATAAAGATGGGCTGTACAAGCGATCCAACTGCAGACAGGAGCCACTTGCCGGGGTTGACGATGCCGGCTCCACCGCTGTTGGTAAACGTACCCGACGGGCTGATGGTCAGTGAAGGATAGAAACGGCTGCGGGCGGTCTCTACATTGTAGAAACAGGACGCGAGTTGCATCTCAGCGGCATGGACGTCGGCACGATTGGCCAGCAGTTGCAGTCCGATGCCCGTGCAGAACTCCGAAGGCAGCGTCTGGTCTTCGAGTTTGCCACGCTGGATGGTCTGGGCGGGTTGACCGATAAGCAGTGAAAGAGAGTTTTCCACCTCACGCACCTGACGTTTCATGTCAGTCATCTGTGCCTGCACAGAGTAATAGTTAGCCTCCGCGCTTTGCACACTGGTAGAACGGGCACGTCCGAGATCCATCTGCATCTGCATCAAGTCCCATGTGTCCTTGGTCAGCCCCGTCATGTCGTTGAGCACCTCAATCTGCCGGTCGAGCATAAGCAGGGTGTAATACATATTGGCGATGCCAGCAATCACATTAGACTGCACCACCACCTGATAATCCTTGGTGGCGAGCAGCGACACCTGCGCGCTTCGCTTCTGTGAGAGCAGATTGCCAAAGAGGTCGACGCTCCACGACGCGGCGATGGGCAACTGATAGGTCTTGGTGGCGGCATTGCCGTCCCATGATGCTATCGTACCCTGCGGCGAGAAGGTGAACTGCGGCAGGAACGCCAGTTTCGAGGCTTTGAGTTGTGCCTCAGCCATCTGCACGTTGAGGGCGGCATTGAGCAGGTCGGTATTGTTCTCCAGACCTTTCTCAATGAGGTTTTGCAGATACGGGTCGGTGAAAAGACTGCGCCAGGGCAGGTTTCCGAACGACGTGGTATCACGCGCCACCAGCGTGTCGGTGAGCGACACATTGTCGCGTATCAGTCCCGTGGTATTCACATCGGGACGCTCATATTTCTGATACAGTCCGCAACTGACGAACAAAGCCGTCGAGAGGACCATACATGCGATTGAAAATTTCTTCATCATCGCTATATTCTTTTTACTTTATTTACTTCTTAACCTATTTACTGTTCCACCTGATAATCCTCGCGTTTGCCGTGGGCATACTGAGCCAACTCAGCGGCAGCCTCGTCATTGCCCTCATCCTCGAACTGCATGGGTTTGAACTTCTCTTGCAGCGACTGGAAGACATAGAACAGGGCTGGCACGACGAAAATCTGGCAGAGTGTACCTACTAACATACCGCCGATGGCCGCATAGCCCAGGGTGTTGTTACCATGTGCGCCGACTCCGAAGGGCCAGAGCATAGGCAACAGACCGATAATCATGGCGAGTGATGTCATAAGGATAGGACGCAGACGGGCTGTAGCACCGAGGATACCAGCCCATGAGATGGCCATACCCGTCTCACGGCGTTCGAGAGCGAACTGCACAATCAGGATGG
>CAMJAO010000174.1 GCA_946403615.1 uncultured Prevotellaceae bacterium | reverse complement strand
CTGAAATCTCACGCGTATGGATTGAGGATGCCGACTTCTTCAAGATTTCCCGCATCTCTCTGGGCTACGACCTGAAACGTATCGCCAAGTTCCTTCCCGTGCAGAAGTGCCATATCTACGTGGCAGCGCAAAACATGTTCACCTTCACCAGTTACTCGGGTATGGATCCTGAGGTCGGCTTCGGCAACGGCACCTCATGGGCTTCTGGTATCGACTGTGGTTACTATCCCTCCTCACGTTCTTGGCAGGTGGGCTTGAATATCAACTTTTAATCCTTGACGATTATGAAAAAATACATATATTATCTGATGATGTCGGTCGTATGCGTGCTGTTTGCAGGATGCGATGATTTCCTTGACACCGACAACCTCACCAAGAAAGACACGTCGAACTTCCCGATCAACGAGACTGACGCTGAGCAAATGGTGAACGGCATCTACTCTGTAATGAACCGTAACCTCGCCGACCCCGAGGAAGATCCCTTCTTCATTTTCGACATCGCTTCCGATGACCGCTTGGGTGGCGGCAGCCAAAGTAATATCGGCGCACAAGGCGTGGACCGACTGATGAACGCCTACGTTGACTGGATGAAACCTCTCTGGAAACAGCGCTATGCCGGTATCAACCGCGCCAACAGCGCCCTCGAGACCATCGACAATGTGACAGAATGGTCATCCGAGAGCAAGAAGAAACAACTGCTCTGTGAAATCTATTTCCTCAGAGCCTTCTACTATTTCAATCTCGCACAGGTGTTTAACGGTGTGCCTCTGGTATTGACCACCGAACCGGTGAACCTGCCTAAAGCCACTCCGGATGAAGTGTATGCTCAGATAGCCTCTGACCTGAAGAAATCCATTGAGAATGGTCCTTCAACCAAATATCCCGGATTTGGCGAAGGACGCGTGTCGAAGTGGGCAGCCGAGGGTATGATGGCCCGCGTATGGTTGTTCTACACCGGATTCTATCAGAAATCAGAGCTGCCCCTGCCTGCCGATGAGGGTGGTTCTATCACGAAAGCTCAGGTCGTCACTTGGCTGGAAGACTGCATCCAAAACAGCGGATTCGGACTGATTCCCGACCAGCGTAACCTTTGGCCCTACACCAACCCCTTCACCGGAGATGCCACTTTAGGCGATGGCAAATACTATAGGTACGCTGCTGATAATCACCTCAACTGGGTAACCGATGAGAACATGGAGAGCATGTTTGCGGTGAAGATGTCGAACAAACCCGGATGGAGTGCAGATGCACAACTGCGCCACAACCGTATCGTGGAGTTCTACGGTCTGCGTAAGACCGACGCCTCCGCCTTCCCCTTCTCCGTGCAAGGTTACTCCAACGGTCCCGTATGCGAGAAGTTGTGGACCGACTGGGCGTCTGATCCTGACTATGCCGGCGACTATCGCCGTGTAGGTTCTATCTGCGACCGTAAAGTCGAGATTCCCGACTACAAGGGCGACCCCGCCAAGGAGGTGGAGAACACCGAACTGCTGGCAAAGAAATATATCGGTTGTGAGGCATACGACGCCGAAACAGGTCAGCGCATGCTGAGTTATGGTTACTTCTATGGCAGTGAGAACAACCGCCAGACGGGTCTTACCCAGTCGCTCGTGTGGCTGCGCTTCGCCGATGTGCTGTTGATGCATGCCGAACTCTCCGATGGTAAGGTTGTCTATAAAGGCAAGGACGGTATGAACGCTGTGCGCCAGCGCGCCGGTCTGTCAGACATCCCCTACTCTCTCGATAACCTGAAGAAAGAGCGCCGTTACGAGCTCTGCTTCGAGGCATTGCGCTGGAACGACCTACGTCGTTGGGGCGATGTGCAGCAGAAGGTGAACAATCAGGTGGGCAACAAGATTCTCAACCAGGGCATCCCCGGAGAATATGCCTTCACCAACGACTTCATGCAGCGCTACAAAGACACGGGCGGTGGTTTCTTCAAGATTCCTGAAGACCAAGTCACACTGTCAGAAGGTGTGCTGGAGCAGAATCCCGGATGGGAGAAAGGCACTGAATGGGCGAAGGGCGACCTTCCCTATAAGTTCAAATAATATGATTTGAGTAATACATTTCAGCCCCCTGACTTGCGTGGTCAGGGGGCTGTTTTTTATGTGGAGGAACCTGCATCATTATTATTCCCAGCCGCACTTTGCTTTCATCATCTCGAGTTGTTCGATGAAGAAATCATAGCCAGCCCCTGCAGCATGCAACGGCAGGCCTTCGCGGACGATGTAACCGTCGGGGGTGAAGGTGACACAGAAGGGAATTGCGGAAAATCCGAAGAGGTCTTGTAGCTGACGATAACGATTGTCGTCGATGACAATATTTTCCTCCCCCTTCAGATTATCGTTTACAAAGTCGAGATAGGCTTTGTCGCCAGGGTTACGCTCATTGGCCAGAAAGACGAACATGATGTCCGACCGTTCACGCAGTCGCTGGCGAAATCTCTTGGTGTCTTGAATGATTGACTTACAAGGAGCACACCACATCGCCCAAAAATCGAAGATAATATATTGGCCAGGATATTGTTTCAGAATGCCCCTTATGAAATCCGCGGCATCCCCTTCCGGCAGTAGTAGCACAGGTATGGCATTCGCCATTTCATCATAAGACCGCTGTGCCATGTCGGAAATAGCGGGGTGTGTAAGGAAGGGTTTCACGGCTTGGAAATTCCCTTCTGCCGTACCCATTTCTAACCACATACCAACCGCATCATTCACGCTGTGCAGTAAAATCAGTTGAATGGGCAAGAGATCTTTCGGCGATGCAAAAAGTTGTCGGCCGGCGCCGCGGTACAATGACAGCCGCTCGACGACATCCTCAAGGTTATAATCCAATACACCCCCATTTTTGGAATCTAATGGATAACGCAACGGAGCAGAGCTCATCAGGGCATTCAAATAACGGTAGAAGAATCTCGTGGCAAGCATCAGCGAATCAGAATTTGGCAGGCGTCTCAGCAAAGGATAAGCGTCGGGCTGACTGATACGCTCCATCACCACATTGCCCGCTTTGTAAATGGAAGCGGGGTCGGTCTCACTTATCTTCATTTGGATTTGCCTGAAATAGTTCAGGTAGGCACATCCCCAGCTGGCTGCCAAATCGCACAAAGCCAGCCGACGCTCGAAAGGCGTGAAGTGAAGCCGGTCGGCCTGTTCGTTCGTCTCACGCACCTGAACCGTATAAAGTGAATCGGCAAAGCGGTTGAACGCCTTGACATCTCCCTCGAAATTGCGACAAGTGTTTAACAACGGGAGTTCGTCATATCTGACTTTCAACAGTCGGGCCACATCGGCGGCGTGCCCTCCGCTGTATTCGCAGTCGGGGATGGGGCCGTCATTGAAACGGATAGCGATATCTAATGTGTCGCCTGGGCAAAGATAAAACGGCACTTGCTGGGCGCCAATATGTTCCATGCTTGTATAAAACCACTGGAAGACAGGATGATGGAGCAGGAGATGTTTCTCAAATGTACCGTCTGCCTGTATTTCTGCCGTTGCGGTCGTCAGGTTTTCCGAGAAGGCATCCGGCACTAAAGCAGACAAACTCTGAAAACCCATTGCCGGTGAATAGTTGACGACACGTCCCCTGACGACAGCCGAGTCCGTGCGAAAGAACGTCTCTTGCGCTTGCCCTGACAGACAAGCAAGGGCGAGGAATGTGGTTAATAATAGTTTCTTCATAAGATATGATATCCGAAAATAAGTTTATATAGCATAATAAATGCTGATACTCAATACATCAGGATGACAATCGGCTTACCCTTCACCCGCCGAACGTTGGTTCCCGAAGAACAAAATCATAAAGAACGGCCGACGGTTATTATTCTCGCATTATAAATGCTGGCACTCTATGCATCGGGATAGCAAATTCCGATGAACCGTGAACCGTCGACCGTTCTTCCCTAATCCAACCGTGAGCCGCGGATTACCTGCCGGGGAAACCGAAGCCGAAGCCTTGCGGCTGGGGTGCTTTCTCGGGCTCACCGAAGAAGGAAGCCTCTGCGTCTTTGTCGTTGAGTTTGAACACCATGAATTTGGGATTCTGCGCTGTGCACGGTGCCCATTCGCCACCCTTCTTGCCGTTGGGGTCGCTGTATTTCACAAAGTTGGTCCATGCCGTGAGCATCTTCTCTGAGAGATCCCAGTCGCCCTTGGTCCACGGGCGCCAGCAGTGCTTCAGCGACTTGAACACGAACCAAAGGTCGGATGAGTGGAACGCACCCCTCAGCCGCTGTGTCACCTCCGGATGAGAACCGTCGTCGGGCAACGGACGTGCAAACTGGTATGCCCAAGCCTTGCCGCCCTTCTGTGCACGAACCTTGCAGAACTCAGCGATGTTGGGTGCCATATTGCCCATATCATTGAGGGTGAAACCAATCATATAAGGCACGTCGGCCAAGGTGCCCTCGCGCGTGGCGTCATCAAAGCTCTTCACGCTGACATAACCGTCGATCATCGGCATGAATCCCATGCCCATGCGCATCATGCCGGGCATGCCGCCACCCTGCTGACCGCCGTTGTTCACCTGTCCGTAGATGGTAGGAAGGGCAAAGACAGTCTCCGTCGAAGCCTGACGCATCTTCTGCAAGTCGGTCATTCCAGCCCAGTCGAACATCTTCTTCGCTCTATCAGCAGCGTCTTCGATGCTTCCGCCGCTGTAGCGTCCACCTATCATTCCTCCGCCATTAGGATTGGGGATGCTCAGTCCCTGTGCACTCATGATAACTGCTTTGTGGAACAGTCCGCGGGCCAGGGGGCTCTCACAGAGGGTACGCACGCTGCCACCTCCTGCGCTCTGGCCGAAAATGGTCACGTTGTCGGGGTCACCGCCAAACTGCGCGATGTTCTTCTTGATCCATTTCAATGCCTCAATCTGGTCGAGAATGCCGTAGTTGCCACTGACGTGATGCGGGTTCTCCTCGGCAAGAGCAGGATGAACGAGGAATCCAAAGATGCCAAGACGATAGTTGATGGATACGAGCACCACATCCTTGGCGCCCCATTCCTGACCGTCGAACTCAGGTTCCGACCCGAAGCCCTCACGATAGCCGCCGCCATGAATCCACAGAGCCACAGGCAATTTCTTACCGACCTGGCCGGGCGCCTTCGTCCACACGTTCAGATACAGGCAGTCCTCGCTGAAGGCGGCCTCCTTGCCATAGCCCCACT
>CAMJAO010000173.1 GCA_946403615.1 uncultured Prevotellaceae bacterium | reverse complement strand
TGCGTTCCTGCTGAACAGGGAGCCCACTTCTGCCGTCTATTATTTCGACGATTTGCACCTGATCGGTGCCAATCCGACCGTCATCGACTATGGTGATAATATGATTATCAATGGAGACTTTGAAGGAACGGACATGGATGCATTCGAAAAAAATGAGCAATATGTTCAAACTTCATTGACATTGGATGATGTGATACTTGATGCGGCATCTGCCACCACGAATCATTGCCTGTTAACTCATTTCGGACAGATACCGGACAATCAAATGTGGCTAAATCAATTCCAAGTCAACCTCAATGGTACCCTTGCGCCAGGCGACCATTTCCGCTTCTCCATGCGCGCAAAAACCAGCAGTGGCAATGTGTCAATACAAGGTAACGGACAAGATAAAGATAATTACGTTAGTATTTGGGGGTTGCTTGGTTATATGGACCTGACTGATGAATGGCAGACGTTTGTAGTGGAGGGGATTGTCAATGAAAACGCAGAAGGCCCAATTAACCAATTGCGCTTCTTCTTGCCTGTGAACGAAGCGGACGGAATAGATTTCTATTTCGACGACATGATCTTGACTAAGGAAGTCGGTTCCTATACAGACATCTCTCAGATTGATAACACCGTTTATCTCGAGCCTGTACAGGTTGCAGCCGGTGGCCAACAGACGCTCTCCGTGAAGATGAAGAACACGGAGCCAATACAAGGCTATATGTTTACTCTCGCATTGCCTGAGGGCGTGACCGTGGCCACCAACGATGCCGGCCTTCCCATGGCCGAACTGAGCACCGCCCGCACCACAACCGGCAAGACCGACTACTTCAGTGCTAACATCACCAGCGACGGCTCCCTCCGCGTGGTCTGCACCTCCACCCATGCCTATACCTTCGAGGGTGAGGACGGCGAGGTGGCCCGTGTCACCATCAACGTGTCTCCCGACATGACTGTCGGCAACTACTATTTGCAGCTGAAGGATGTGAGCCTGAGCAATATTAACAACGAGTCGTTCCGTACGGATCTTCTGACATCGCCCCTGAGTGTGGTCAATGTTATCCCCGGCGATGTGAACGGTGACATGGAGGTGGATGTGGCAGACTTTACCGTGTTGGCCAATTACCTGCTCGGCAAATCGCCTAAGGTGTTTATCGTTGGTGCAGCCGACGTGGCTGGCGGCCCAGGCGGTGCACCCGACGGTTCGATTGACATTGCCGACCTGACCGGTATCGCCAATATCATCCTGCACAAGTAAACTTGAAGGTTTAGGGTAGAGGGTTTAGTGTTTAGTGTGCTATCATGTCAAGAACACTAAACCCTCAACCCAAAACAACGGATTGCACGAATTTCACGGATACTGATACTTCCGTTTCTTTCGTGCAATCCGTTGTTTTTTAGTGCTTCCTATGAACACATAGAAAACCTATATCCTTTTAGTTGATTCTTTCAAAATAGGTGATAATCTCTTCCCATGTCTTGAAGGTGTCGCTACCGAAGGGGATGACGGTGCCCATGAATTTCGGGCAGTCATTTACGGTGATGAGAAAATCGCCCAAGAGCAGTTCGGGTTGGTTGCTGCGGATAATATGCCCGTATGCCGGCACATTGATGTATTCCTCAGCCCAAGCCATGAGACCGTCGTCGGCCGTGTCGGCGTAAAGAGGCATGGGTGCCACGATATACACATTATATATCTCTATCAGCCGACGGAAGGCTTTCTGTGCACTCGACCTGGGCTTCTGCCAATTGTCGATGAGCGTGTCGGCCGTGACATAGACCACAGGACGGTCATAGCCGCGCTGGCGGTCGTCAAACCAGCGGATGACGGGCATGACCGACTGCATATACGACTGGTCGTCCATGCGGTGCTCGCCATGGAAACGGATGGCAGTGGGGTAGTGCTCATGAAACAGGTCGTAAGTGTGGACTAGATTGTCGCGGTCGCCGAACAATCCGATGACGCGCCGGCGCTCATCGTCGTTCACACCGCTGAAACAATGAGTGGTGATGTCTTTGTATTCCTTTACCAGGGCTTTGGTTACGATGAAATCCTGCACACCGTCTTTGCGGGGGTTGAAAAACTTCTGTGCGCCAGTCATGCCGTGGCTCACCATCGTGTCGCCTATCTGCAAGGCGGGATTGATGAGGATGCGGTCGTAGCCGTAGAGCATCTCCGCATACATACCGCCCATCGATGTGCCGATGATGAGGTCGGGTTGTTCCGTCTCGCACATGTTTTTGAGCATGGCTATAGCCTCCTGCGGATGCAGGGGCACATCTTCGGCTATGACGGTGGCATTGCACAGCACTTCGCGCAACCGGCCTACGGTGCCCGTCTGTGCCGATGAACCGAAGCCGTGCACATACATCACTTTCTTGCCCGCCATCAGGTCGGGAAACTGTTTGATATAGGGATTTTCCATGGTTAAGGCAGCCCCCCTCTGACTCCCCCGAGGGGGAACCGATACAGGGGTAAGGGTCTTAGTTATTTTGTTTCTATTATTTTAATGGATAACGTAGGTACTTCACTTCCTCACCGGGTCGCAGGTGAGATCACAGCCCAGTTTTTTCAGGATTTTGCGGTCTATTTCACTCAGCATCACCGTGCAGTGGATTTGGCAGCCGCGCAGTTTGGGCAGGCTCTCCAAGGCTCGGCGGCAATTGTCGTCGTGAGGTGACAGCACCGAGAGTGCCACGAGCACCTCGTCGGTATGCAAACGCGGATTGCGGCCTCCCAGATATTCAATCTTCGTCTTCTGGATAGGCTCGATCATGCTCTGCGGGATGAGTTTCACCGCATGGTCGATGCCCGCCAGGTGTTTGGTCACGTTGAGCAGCAGAGCGGCGCAACAGCCCAGCAGCGGACTCGACTGTGAGGTGATAATCGTGCCGTCAGCCAGTTCGATGGCTGCGGAGGTATGTCCGCTCTCGTTCTTACGGTTGTTGGCGGCAACGGTGGTCTTACGGTCGTCGGTGGAGATTTTCAGTTGGTTGAACAGCATCTGTATCTTGTGCACTTCGCTGTCATTGCAGGCACCGTCGGCCAGTTTGTTCGTCGCTGTATAATAACGCCGTATGATTTCATCTTTCGAGGCTTTGCAGCACACCTCGTCGTCGGAGATGCAGAATCCCACCATGTTGACACCCATGTCGGTCGGCGATTTGTAGGGACTGGCGCCGTAGATACCCTCGAACAGAGCTTTGAGCACTGGGAATATCTCGATGTCGCGGTTGTAATTGACCGCCACCTTGCCATAAGCGTCGAGGTGGAACGGGTCAATCATGTTCACGTCGTTCAGATCGGCCGTCGCTGCCTCATAAGCC
Organism: uncultured Prevotellaceae bacterium; assembly: GCA_946403615.1. Lineage (GTDB taxonomy): Bacteria > Bacteroidota > Bacteroidia > Bacteroidales > Bacteroidaceae > Prevotella. The sequence continues at coordinate 1,866 of CAMJAO010000173.1, read as the reverse complement.
ACGTTGACAGGATGTTTCAGGGGAAGGCTCCACACAGGGAAGGTCTCAAACTTGGCATATCCGGCCCTGACGCCCCGTTTGTTCTCGCCATAGAGCTGACTCAGGCATACGGCCATCTTGCCGCTGCCGGGACCTGGAGCCGTGACGATGACCAGCGGGCGCTCTGTCTCTACGAAATCATTTTTGCCGAAACCCTCGTCAGACGCTATCAGTGCCACATTGTGAGGATAACCCTCGATGAGGTAATGGTAATAGGTCTTGATGCCCATGCGTTGCAGGCGGGTGCGGAAATTGTCAGCAGCCCGTTGGCCGGAATAATGGGTGATGACGACCGATCCGACAAAGAAATGCCTGTCGATGAAAGCATCGCGCAATCTCAGCACATCCTCGTCGTAAGTGATGCCCAAATCGGCGCGCGTCTTGTTGGCCTCGATGTCCTCGGCACTGATGACGATGACGATTTCTATGCTGTCGGAGAGTTGTTTGAGCATGCTCAGTTTGCTGTCGGGCTTGAAGCCGGGCAGCACGCGCGAGGCATGATGGTCATCAAACAGTTTGCCGCCTAATTCCAGATAAAGTTTTCCACCAAACTCAGAGATACGCTCTTTAATATGCTCAGACTGAATCTTCACATATTTATTGTTGTCAAAACCTATTTCCATATCCTTTATCAGTAAAAAATAAAAAATATGTGTGCAAAGTTACGAAAAAGCGAGAGCATAACAAAGAAACTTGTACCTTTTTTTTGCCGAGCAAAAGTAATTTCGGCGAACTCAAAAGTCAGAAAAAACCACGAAATAGAGAATAAAATGGACATTTCTTTTTTATTGATTTCAAAAAATAGTACCTTTGCAATTCGAAATTTCTTATTTCATATTTTTAATCAAAAATGTATCAGCCACATTTCAATCAGCGCACGCCTATCCTTTTCAAGCATTTTATCAGAAAAGGGTATGCATTGTTTGCCTGTCTGGGTCGTGAGGTGATTATCGGCGTGTTGAGCGTAGCCACGTTACAGTCGGCCAGCGCCGCCACCGATGACAAGAAAAGTTCCTTTGAGGAGCGCCCCGACACGACTGAGACAGACCGTGTGCAGGAACTCGATGAAATCGAGGTCACAGGCACGAGCGCACCGCTTGCCTTGGAGCAAGCCGCGAGAATGGTAACTGTGCTGAGCCGCGAGGATATTCAGTCGTCGCCAGCGCAAAGTATTAACGATTTGCTGAAATATGCCACAGGCGTGGATGTGCGCCAACGGGGACCGTTAGGTGCCCAGACCGACATCGCCATCCGTGGAGGTACCAGTGAGCAAATCACCATCCTGATCAACGGCATCAACATCTGTGACCCGCAGACAGCCCACAATGCTTTTGATTTACCCGTCGATGTGAGCGAGATAGAACGCATCGAGGTGCTGGAAGGCCCCGCCGGAAGGGTCTATGGCACGTCGTCGCTTGTCGGCGCGGTGAATATTGTCACCCGTCCCGGGAGTCAGGATTCCCATGGTTCCCAATACTCCCAGTTTCCCTCCGACAACCAACTGGTTTTTCCCCTTCATAGGAGGGTGACAGAGGGAGGTGCCACCCCGTCTTTCGACGTGCGCGTCGAGGGCGGTAGTTTTGGCTATGTCTCTGTCGGCGGCAGGGCCAATGTGGTGCATGGCGCATGGAACAACCAGTTGAGCGGCAGCCTGACTCGCAGCGATGGTTATCTGCGCTCGGCAGCAGGTCATCTCAACAGCGACTACTCCGGCGGCAAGGCGTTTTATCAGGGTATGTACGACGATGGCGCCATGCGGTTGCAGTGGTATGCGGGGTTGAGCACTAAAGGCTTCGGTTCCAATACATTTTACAGGGCGAAATTCGA
>CAMJAO010000172.1 GCA_946403615.1 uncultured Prevotellaceae bacterium | reverse complement strand
CGTTCTATGTCTATATCAACAGCCAAAGCAATCCGAAGGGATTCATGAAGAGTGCCGCCCCGCTCATCTCGATGCGTTATACCGAGGTATTGCTCAACTTTGCAGAGGCTGCTTGCGGTTCCGGTCACTTTGACGAGGCCATAGAAGCCCTGCAGAAAATCCGCCAACGAGTGGGTTACACATCCGAGAACAACTACGGCCTGCCCGCCGGTATCAACGGTGACCGTCAGCGTCTGTTTGCTGCCATTCTGTATGAGCGTCAGATAGAACTGGCCTACGAGGGCGACCGCTACGACGTGATGCACCGCTGGATGCTGTTCGACGGCGGCGTCGGGCAGAGCACCATCAAATCAAGTTGGGCATTGACAGGCTTTGGCGGCAATACCTGCACCTATCTGGGTGTGAAACCGCTGAACGGCACGAAACGTCATCAGATTGTGATGTATTGCGTCTCAGCCAGTGCCACCGATCCGACGGCAGGAAACCGTCCCGCCGCATTAACACTTGACGAGGACATCACCTACAATAATGGCTCCTACGGTGACCCGAAAGTGGAGGCCCTCGCCAACTTCTACGACACCTATCTGCAGCGCAAAGACGTGAATACCGACGGTAACGACGACGCTCTGACCATCAACTATCGTCCGACGTATTATTTCCTCGGTCTGCGCCAAAATGCGATGCAAACCAACCCCACACTTCACCAGACAGTGGGTTGGCACGACTTAGGACGCAACGCCGACGGATTGTATGACCCGTTGAGCGACACGTTGCCAGAATAAGAACAGCAGTATCGTCAAATCATTATCGGCAGGCCTTATATGGGGCCTGCCTTTTTTATGCACGAACAAATGGGAGGTGAGCAGGGTAGCGACGGCGAAACAGCCAGCGGAGAAGGTGACAGGACGGCAGAATGAGCATAGAACGAATGTTGAATACTCGAAACGATTATCACAAAAAAACGTAAAATCTTAATCTGACAGAAATAAGACTCGAGTTTTTTGTATATATTTGCAGCCGTAAAGACCGTGTGATGAGAAAATTGCCGGGTATAATCATTATTTTGATGTTCCTCCTCATTGGTTGTGGAGGCAAGAAGACTGTGGCTGACTACGATTTGTCATTTGACAGCATCGTGGTCGATACTGTTGTGACATTGAATAAAGACGCCAATTCGCCCAAATGCAACATACACCTGAATGTGAAGACAGCAGTCGGCCTTAACAGCGAAATGATCAACGACAGTGTGCTACGCGGCGGCGTATTGCCAGCAGACTATCTGTCGCTGACAGACGAGAAGATTGTACCCCGAGCAGCCGTCGATTCGTTTATCAAGCGTTATTTCGCCGATTACCGTGCTTTTTACGGGAAAGTGTATGAGGAAGAGCCGAAAGCCGGAACAGCCAACTTGTCCTATTCTGCAGACACGGAGGTGAGAATGGAGAAGAACGGTATCATCAACTACATCGCCCATATCAAAGAAAACATTGGAGCAGAAGAAACGGCTTTCACTTTGGTATTGAACATCGACGCTGAAACCGGGCAGATGATACACCTTTGGAATCTGTACGATTCGGAAGAGTTGGACGAACTTGGTAAGGACCTGGCCCGACAATTGGCAAAAGACCTGTCATTGAATGACACCATCGCCCTGCGCGAACAAGGTTATTTCACGCATACTGACTTCTATGCGCCAGAAAACTTCCTCATCGGTGAAGAGGGCATCACTTTTATCTACATACCGGGAGAAATCACCCTGAGAGAAAAGGGAGAGGTAAGAATTACGAATTAGAAATTAGAAATCACGAATTTAGTGGAACAGATATTAAAATATTTTCAAGGACTGAGTGAAGAACAGCAGCGGCAATTGTCGATGCTGAATGCGTTGTATCATGAGTGGAACGAGAAAATCAACGTGATTTCCCGCAAAGACATCGACAACTTGTACGAACATCACGTGCTTCACTCACTTAGCATCGGTAAGGCCATCCATTTCCGTCCTGGCACCTCGGTACTGGATTTCGGCACGGGAGGCGGTTTTCCCGGCATTCCGCTTGCCATTCTGTTTCCCGAGACGCGTTTCCGTCTGATTGACGGCACAGGAAAGAAAATACGCGTGGCAACGGAAGTGGCAAATGCCATCGGACTGAAGAATGTGGAGGCCGTGCATCTGCGCGGTGAAGAGGAAAAAGGCAAATATGATTTTGTCGTCAGCCGTGCGGTGATGCCCCTACCCGACCTGATGAAAATCGTGAGGAAAAACATCTCGAAAGAGCAAAAAAACGCCATGATGAACGGCATCATTTGCCTGAAAGGCGGTAATGTGGAAAGCGAGATACAACCATTCCGCCGAACAGCCGAGGTAACACCCATCAGCACCTGGTTTGAAGAAGAATGGTTTAAGGAGAAATATTTGATTTACGTGAGGGTGTAAGATCGGTGCAAGAGAACATTCTTCTAAAGGAGCAGAGGTAGAGTTATTATAGAGGGTAGAGACTAGTAAACAAGAATATCATTATGTTGAAGATAAAGACTTTTGTGTGCAACATGTTGCAGGAAAACTGCTATGTGGTAAGCGATGAGACTTGTGAATGCGTCATCATCGACTGCGGTGCCTATTACGAAGAAGAGCGCCGTGCCATAGTGGATTATATCCATGGAAACGGTTTGCAACCAATGCATCTGTTGTGCACGCACGGTCATTTAGACCATAATTTCGGCAACAACACCATCTACGAGGCATTTGCTCTGGCACCAGAGGTACACCAAGGCGACGAGAAGATGATGAGCCACTTGGAACGCCAAGCGGAATCATTCTACGGCATGCAGTTGAACTATGAGATGCCGCCAGTAGGAAAAATACTGAGCGAAGAACAGCCCGTGACCTTTGGTCTTCACACTTGGAAGGTTATCGAAACACCCGGTCACTCCAGAGGCAGCGTATGCTTCTACGACGCTGATGAGCGGGTGTTGTTTGCCGGTGACACCCTTTTCCGTCGCAGCATAGGCCGTACCGACCTGATGGACGGCAGTATGTTGCAGATTATCCAAAGCCTGCGCATGTTGGCCCAGTTGCCCGACGAGACGACCGTTTACTGCGGTCACGGCCCGATGACGACCATCGGCGACGAACTGCGCATGAATCCCTACATGGACCGATGACCAAGGCAGAGAAAATCATATTAGGCATTGACCCTGGCACCAACGTGATGGGCTACGGCGTGATACGTGTCGAAGGCAATAAGGCCGAGATGGTAACGATGGGCGTGATTGACCTTCGGAAAATGAGCGACCCCTATCTCCGTCTGGGACATATCTTTGAACGAGTGACAGGCATTATCGATTCTTTTTTACCCGATGAGATGGCCATCGAGGCACCATTTTTCGGCAAGAACGTGCAGTCGATGCTGAAGTTGGGCCGTGCGCAAGGAGTTGCCATTGCGGCAGCCATTCAGCGCGACATTCCCATCCATGAATACGCCCCTCTGAAAATCAAAATGGCCATCACGGGCAATGGTCAGGCCTCGAAGGAACAAGTGGCGGGCATGCTGACGCGTCTGTTGAAACTGAATGCGGAGGAATTGCCTCAGTTTTTGGATGCCACCGACGCATTGGGAGCCGCCTACTGTCATTTCATGCAGATGGGCAAACCAGCATCACAGGCCAGTTACCGTGGTTGGAAAGACTTTGTGAACAAGAATCAAGACCGTCTATGCAAAAAACCATCCACATCAGCGAAGGGGTAACCCGCATGCCTCAGTGGCGGATGAACGCCCCTGTCAACATCGACATCTGCGATGGTGAGCACATCGCTATCGTAGGCGATAATGGCAGCGGAAAGACAATGTTGACAGACATTCTTATCGGTCGGCATCCATTGTTGATGAACGATGTGGAATATGACTTCCGTCCGAGTACCAAAGCGTTGGCAGCAGACAACATCAAATATATCACTTTCCGTGACAGTTATGGCGGAGACAACGACCATGCCTATTATCTGCAACAGCGTTGGAACCAGCATGACATCGACGAGAGCACACCTACAACCGGACAGTTGCTGGAAAGTGCTTTTTTGCAGACGGGGGCTGACACTGACGAACGCCGCAAGATGCAAAGCCATCTGTATGCACTCTTTGGTTTGAAGCCGCTCTTAAACCAGTATATCATCTTGCTGTCGAGCGGTGAATTGCGGAAATTTCAACTAACCCGTGCGTTGTTCAGCGAGCCGCGCATCCTGATATTGGACAACCCCTTTATCGGGCTTGACGCAACCACAAGGGAACAGTTGCGACAATTACTCCGCATGTTGATAAACGACCGCCCGCTACAGTTGATACTGATATTGGCCAAGCAAGACGATATGCCTGACATTATCACACATGTGATAGAGGTAAAAGACATGGTCGCGGGCGAAAAAACGCCAATAGCCACATATCTGGAGAAACGGCCTCCCCTACCCAATCATGTGTTAGACGCTGAACGGGAGCAACAAATACTTTCACTGCCAGAACGTAATGATGATTATGCGGCGGAAGAAGTGGTTAAAATGCACAATGTGAGCATCCGCTACGGCAGCCGTACGATACTGAAAGATTTGAATTGGACGGTAAGAAACGGTGAGCGGTGGGCACTAAGCGGAGCCAACGGCAGCGGGAAATCGACCCTTCTGAGTCTGGTTTGCGCCGACAATACGCAGAGTTATGCCTGCGACATCACTTTGTTCGGGCATCAGCGTGGCAGCGGTGAAACCATCTGGGACATTAAGAAACATATCGGCTATGTGTCGCCCGAGATGCACCGCGCCTACAAAAAGAATCTGCCTGCCATCCGCATTGTCGCCAGCGGGTTGAAAGACTCCGTAGGACTATATGTCAAACCCAGTGGCGATGATTACAAAATATGCCGAAGATGGATGCACATTTTCGGCTTGGACGGAATGGAAGACCGCAATTTCCTGTCGCTTTCGAGCGGTGAACAGCGGTTAGTACTCTTGGCACGCGCCTTTGTCAAAGACCCTGAATTGCTGATATTAGACGAGCCGCTTCACGGACTTGACGACCGCAGACGAAGGATGGTGAAAGACATCATTGAGACATTCTGCCACCGAAGGAACAAAACGCTGATGATGGTGACTCATTATGAAGAGGAATTGCCAGCGTGTATCACCCATCGGATTAAACTTCCTTGAGAAATGGGAGGTTTGTA
>CAMJAO010000171.1 GCA_946403615.1 uncultured Prevotellaceae bacterium | reverse complement strand
GAGGGCCTCTTCGCTTTCAGAAAGGGTTGGATGTAAAAAGGGGTAACCGTCTGTGGCTAAAACGATTTCAGTAGCATTGCTTACGTCGATGACGCGCACTTTGTCTGTCGGAATAGGGAAACCGTCGATGACTGAAAATGTCGCGTTCTGATAGCGGCAACTGGTGGCCAATACCGGCAAGATATAATCCCTGCCGTCATCATGCGACTGAAAATCACTGATAGCCCGCCCTTTTTGCAATTGCATGCGGATATATGCGCCACGCATATCGGCTATCAGACTTTCATAGGGCTTGGGGTTGTCAAAAAACTGTCCGTCAACCATGCACTGGCAGTCGCCTACAAGCCATATCTCTTGCCTCTCGCGGTTGTAAATGGCGACGCTGGCGGCCATACGCTCCTTCGGATTTCGGCTCAGGAGGTCCATGTCGGCTCCTGAAGTTTCATACACTGACCTGACTTGTGAGGTCACACCTTGGCAGAAATCGCTGCAACGGTTGTTTGCCGCCATCGAACGGATAAAATCTGCCACGATACGCATACAATATTGACCGTTGCTCATCGTGGGATGAAACTGCAGACTGCTTTTGCTCGTGCTGCCGTCAACCACTGCCACAAAGGCGTCGCTCATGACAAGGCCGTCCTCGCAATGCCCTGCGTCCGCTTTCCCGATGATGCTCTGCTCAATAATCGTCATGGAAAAGAACCGTTATCCTTGTATTGATGCCAGCAAATCTGCCACCACATAACTGCTGCCGCCTACAAAGATGAAATCACGGGGCGAGGCGTCGTTCAGAGCAGTTTGATAGGCTTCTGCCACTGAGTGAAACACCATGCCGTGCAGTCCGTGAGCCTCGGCTTTCTCTGCCACTTTCTCTGCGGGGATGGCACGGTGAGTGCTGGCTTGCGTGAAGTAAAATACAGCATGGAGGGGCATCATGCCCAGTACGGTGTCGATATCTTTATCATCGACCATGCCGAAGACGATACGCAACGTGTCGCAGTCCTGCCGTTTCAGTTGTGCGCTCAGATACTCCCATCCGCCTACGTTATGTCCTGTGTCGCAAATCACGACAGGGTTCTCCTGCAACCGCTGCCAACGGCCCACCAACCCGGTCATTTCACAAACGTGTTCGAAGCCTTCGCGGATGTCGCCTAAACCCTCAATCCATCCTTCACGTTCCAATACATTGCAAGCCCAAAGTATGGTGTTGGCGTTCTTTTCCTGATAATCACCGTGAAGTTCGTAGGCGACGCGGTTTTCACCAAACCGTTTTCCGTCTTGCACACGCAGATTGACCACATACGCAGGACATTCCGTGTCTTTGCCCAAGTTGCCGACTAAAATGGGGTCATCCTCAGCGAAGATGATTGGCGCCTGTCTTTCAAAGGCGGTGCGGGCAAAAACGGGGCGTGTATGAGCATTGGCTTCACCGATGATTACCGGCACGCTTTTCTTGATGATGCCAGCCTTCTCACTGGCTATCAGTTCCTCCGTGTTGCCGAGAAACTGGGTGTGGTCGAATGATATATTGGTGATGACCGACAAAATGGGGGTGATGATGTTGGTGCTGTCTAACCGTCCGCCCAGTCCGGTCTCTATCACGGCGATATCCACTTTCTGCTCTTTGAAATACCAGAAAGCCATGGCTGTGGTCAGTTCGAAAAATGACGGGTGCAACGGCTCGAAAAACGCCCGGTGCTCCTCAACAAACCCGATAACCTCTTCCTCGCTGATCATTTCGCCGTTCACGCGGATGCGCTCACGGAAGTCCACCAGATGGGGCGAGGTGAACAGCCCCACACGATGACCTGCCGACTGCAGTATCGCTGCCAACGTGTGCGACACGCTGCCCTTGCCGTTGGTGCCCGCCACATGGATGGTCTTAAAACTGCGGTGAGGATTGCCCAGATGGTCGTCCAAAGCCATGGTGGTGTCCAGCCCCGGTTTATAAGCAGACGCGCCCACCTTTTCAAAGACGGGCGTGCTCTTAAACAAATATTCTGTGGTTTCCTTGTAGGTCATTACTGGAGGCTATAAGGTTTTAAGATTCTGAGGTCTTTAAGATCTTTATGGTCCCTAAGGTCTTTAAGGTCCTTAATGTCTTTAATGACCTTACCTCATTTATGTTCCTGCTCCTTTTCCCTCCCTTGGGAGGGTCAGGGTGGGTTTAATTAAAATAATTCTTGAATTTCTGGAAGATGGTTTGTTTGGTCGAATTGTCCCCTTGGAAATTGTCGCTTTCTTTCATCTTCTCCAGCATTTCTTTTTCACTGCGGCTCAATGTCTTAGGTACATATACACTGACGTTGACCACCAAATCGCCCATACCTCTGCCGTAACCTTGGACGGCGGGCAGTCCCTTGCCACGCAGACGCAGCGTCTTGCCTGGTTGGGTGCCGGGTTCTATCTTGATCTTCAGTTTGGTGCCTTCAATGGTGGGGATGCGCACATCGCCACCCAAAGCCGCTGTGGGGAAGTCGAGCAGCAGGTTGTAAATCAAATCCTGCCCGTCGCGGATGAAGGTGTCATTCTCTTCTTCTTCGATAAACACCTGGATGTCGCCCGCCACACCGTTGTGCTGTCCGGCGTTGCCTTTGCCCGACACGGTAAACACCATGCCGTCGCCCACGCCTTTGGGGATGTTGATCTCCACCACCTCTTCGCCTTTGACCACACCGGTGCCGCCGCAGTGCTTACATTTGTTCTTGATGACAGTGCCCTCTCCACCGCAGGTGTGACAAGGCGATTGTGTCTGCATGATGCCAAACATAGTCTGCTTCGTGCGCACTTCCATGCCGCTGCCGTGACATGTCGGACATGTCTCTGCGCTGCTGCCGTTCTCCGCACCGCTGCCATTGCAGTGAGGGCAGGTGATATCTTTTTTTACCTTGAATTTCTTCGTCACGCCATTGGCCACATCCAATAGCGACAGGCGTACCTTCAAACGAAGGTCACTGCCATGATGGCGTGCAGCCTGACGGCCGCCACCGCCAAAACCGCTGAAGCCGCCGAAACCGCCGCCACCGCCAAACACACTGCCGAACATGGAGAAGATGTCGTCCATAGAGAAACCGCCACCTCCACTGAAACCGCCCATGCCTTGCAGACCCTCGAAACCGAACTGGTCGTATTGTTGGCGTTTCTGCGGGTCGTGAAGCACATCGTAGGCCTCGGCAGCCTCCTTGAATTTCTCCTCGGCGGTCTTGTCGCCGGGATTACGGTCGGGGTGGTATTTGATGGCTATCTTGCGATAGGCTTTCTTGATGTCATCTTCCGAGGCGTTCTTGTCAACACCCAGCACCTCGTAATAATCACGTTTTGCCACTACTTACAGTATTATAAGCCCCTTCCGTTTCTCCCTAAAAGAAAAGCATTATTCCAGGGCATTTGTCTTTTAACTACTTTAACTTCCTTAACTTCTATATCTCCCTACACTGTTATTGTCCCACTGCCACTTTGGCATAACGGATGACTTTGTCATTGAGCGTATAGCCCTTTTCAGTGCAGTCGATGACTTTGCCTTTCTTGTCGTCGCCCATGCCGGGAACCATAGCGATGGCCTCATGATAATTCACATCAAAGTCTTTGTCGGTTGTGTCAATGGGTTTCACGCCCAGGCCGTCCAACGTTTTCATAAACTTCTTGTAAATCAGTTCCATGCCTTCCTTTAGGGTGGCGGCATCAGCGTTTTCGCTGTTGGCGAGTGCCCGCTCCATGTCGTCAATGATAGGCAGAATGGCTTTCACTGTTTTCTCCGAACCGTTTAATATCAGTTCGGCTTTCTCCTTGATGGTGCGCTTGCGCAGATTCTCCATCTCGGCGCATTTGTACAGGTATTTCTTCTCCCATTCGGCGGCCTCTTCCTGAGCGGCTGTTAACGGGTCTTTTGCTTTGCTTTTTTCTTCTGCTTTCTCCTCAGTTTCAGCGGCTTCTGCTTCCAAAGTCTCAGCCTCGGCGTTTTCCGCTTTCTGGGTTTCTGCTTGTTCTTCATTCAACGGCTCCTGTTCTGCGCCGTTCTCTTGTTGTATGTCTTTTTCGTCCATAATAGTATTTTATTTTGGTTTTTGCCTCCCTTGCAGCAAAAACCTTGCCAAATGTACAATTCACAATTATCAATTCACCATTGCCACTTCTCGTTCCCTCCCTTTGTGAGGGTCAGGGTGGGTATCTCTCCCTTGTGAGGGTCAGGTGGGTATTTATGAATACATCTTAGCTTTCTGCTCCTTAATTTGCTCATCGTAGATGTAGTCGTCATACTGCATCAGTTTGTCGATGGTGCCAGAGGGAGTCAGTTCGATGATACGGTCGGCAACGGTCTGGATAAACTCATGGTCATGGCTGGCGAAGAGGATATTGCCCTTGAATGACACGAGGTTGTTGTTAAAGGCCTGGATGCTTTCCAAATCAAGGTGGTTGGTCGGCGTGTCGAGGATGAGACAGTTGGCGTTTTTCAGTTGCATACGGGCTATCATGCAGCGCATTTTCTCACCGCCGGATAGCACGTTCACCTTTTTCTCCACTTCCTCTTGCTTGAACAACATACGGCCCAGATAGCCTTTCATCACCACCTCATTGCCGGTGCCGTATTGTGAGAGCCAGTCCACCAGATTGAGGTCGCTCTTGAAAAACTCTGTGTTGTCCAAAGGCAGATAGGCGGTGGTGATGGTCACACCCCATTTGTAGGTGCCGGCATCAGCCTCACGGTTACCGTTGATAATCTCAAACAGGGCCGTCATAGCCTTCGGATTATGGCTCAGGAACACAGTCTTCTGGCCTTTCTCGATGTTGAAGTTCACATGGTCGAACAGCACCGTTCCGTCATTATCTACGGCTTTCAGGTCTTTCACTTCGAGTATCTGGTTTCCGGGCTCGCGTTCCATGCTGAACAAAATGCCCGGATATTTGCGTGATGAGGGACGGATTTCCTCCACATTGAGTTTCTCCAGCATCTTTTTGCGCGAAGTGGTCTGTTTGCTCTTCGCCACATTGGCTGAGAAACGGCGGATAAACTCTTCCAACTGCTTGCGTTTCTCCTCAGCTTTCAAGCGCTGGTTCTGGGCCTGACGCAATGCCAACTGCGAACTCTCATACCAGAATGAGTAGTTGCCCGAGAACACGGTCACTTTACCGAAGTCGATATCGACTGTCTGGGTCGATACAGCATCGAGGAAGTGACGGTCGTGGCTTACGACCAGCACAGTCTGCTCCACATTGCTCAGGT
>CAMJAO010000170.1 GCA_946403615.1 uncultured Prevotellaceae bacterium | reverse complement strand
CCCATGGGTACACAGATGAACCTCTTCACTTACCTCTTCAAACTGATGATGGCAGGTCCGAAAAAGGGCGGTATCAGCGCATACGAATACCGGCTCGACGGCAATGAGGCGTTCGATGACTCAGCACGCATCAAACCGCTGATTTTCCTTGATAACTACCACATCTATTACGAGCGGAAGGACGGACGCATACGTATTGATAACAGCGACATCCCGTCGGCTGAGGTGAAAGGCTATTACCTGAAGGAGAGCGCCTATTATGACCAGGGCACATCGACCTTCCACCGCAAAGTAGTGGCCCTGTGCCCCATCCTCATGCGTGAGGACGATTTCGGCGAGGGTTCTGCCAAATACCCGCTCTTCTGGGTGAAATACGACGAGGTGGCCCCGTTCCTCAGCAAGCAGATGATGTCGACCAGCAGCATCAACAATGCCGCCACCATGAGTGTGGATGATTATTTCACCACCAATAAATATAAGGGAAAGATTTACAAGACCACCAATATGTTAGGTCTGACCTTGGCACAGTATTGTCCCGACTCTCTCTCCATGACTTTCGAGCAGAAGCGCATCGAGAAGGAGTTGGCCGACTTTGAGAAATCCATCTTCGGCGACCCCGCTAAGAAAGACTCGCTCGACAGCATCGCCGCCGCAAACAATGACACCAAAGTGAAGAAAAAGTCGAAGAGCCGCCGCAACAAGGGCAATGACGAAGAAGTCAGTTCAAAACCCAGACGTGAGCGCAGCAGTTCATCAGGCAGAAGCGGCAGCAGGGTGTCTGTCAGACGCGAAAGGCATTAAAAACCCCACCCGAAACATCCCCGAGGGGAGGGGAAAATGAAAGAGGAGCCCCACAATAGGCGTACTATTGTCTTCACTCCTGAACTCCTACACTCCTTCACTCCTGAAACCCCTACAGATATGAGAAAAATACTTTTCCGAGCGCTGCTCATCATGACAGTGATGATGGCGCTGCCAGCACAAGCGCAGATAAAATTGGGTGTCAAGAGCGGTATCAACCTCTCTGACGTCCAGTTCAAGCAAGATGACCTGAAAGCAGAAAACCGTTTGGGTTTCTTTGTGGGACCGGTCATCAAGTTTCACCTGCCTGTGACGGGGCTTTCTGTCGATGCCGCCGCCCTCTACGACCAACGCGAGGCCAAAGTGGAAGGCACCACGATGAAAGCCAAGTCGGTGCTCGTGCCTGTCAATGTGCGCATCACAGCCGGTTCGGAAAATGTATTTACCATCTTTGCTTTCGGCGGTCCCCAGTTCGCGTTCAACCTCAGCGACGACCTCACACTGAAAGAGAACTACCAGCAGTGGAAATGGAAAGAAGCCACCTTCAGTCTCAACGTGGGTCTGGGCATGACCTTTGGCCGTCATCTTGAGATTTACGGCAATTACAACGTGGCTTGCAGCCGCACAGCCGACGCCATCTTCGAAAGCCTTAAAGAAGGAACAGCCCGCGCCAATGCCTGGCAAATTGGACTGGCATTGTATCTGTAAGAGCCCCTTTTCCTTTTTAGAAATACCTAGGATTAGCCAGGAAAGCCTGAGAAATCACCTGGATTCACACCATTGCCCTTAACTTCTTTAACTTCCTTAACTTCTTTAACTTCCCCCTATTTCATCCATGAAATACATCGATGTTATTCTGCCACTTCCACTGGAAGGGCTGTTTACATACGCTGTACCCGACACACTCTCTGAGTCTGTCGGGTTTGGCATTCGTGTGCTGGTTCCTCTCGGAAAATCGAAGACCTATGTGGCGCTTGTGGCAAGGGTACACGATGAGAAACCCGACTTCGACTGCAAGGAAATCATCAATGTGCTGGATGCGGAGCCTGTGCTGCTCGAACGCCAATACCGGTTGTGGCAATGGGTGGCAGATTATTACATGTCGCCCATCGGCGATGTGTATAAGGCAGCATTGCCCTCGGGTCTGAAGGGTGAGGACGCCTATCGGCCCAAAACCGAGACTTACGTGACATTAGCACCCGCTTACCGCAGTGAGCAGGCATTGCATCAGATGCTCGATTCTATGAGGCGCGCGCCGAAACAGCAATCGATGTTGCTTGATTTCCTGGCGCTCTCTCATTGGGACTCGCTACAAGACGACACCCCTGCCGACGAGGTGACCGATGTGTCGCGCGATGAATTGCTCAATTCCTCTCACGGCACGATACAAGCCGTCAAGGCACTGATAGACAAAGGGGTGCTGCAACTTTATGAACAGGAGGTGGGACGGCTCAACATGACAGGCGTATATAATCCCGACAATATCAAACGACTCAATGCCACCCAGCAAGAGGCATACAACGCCATCCTCTTCCAGATGTTGCGCAAGAATGTGGTGCTGCTGCATGGTGTCACATCCAGCGGCAAAACCGAGATATACATACACCTGATACAGAAGGCTTTAGAGGAGAAGAAACAAGTGCTTTACCTCATGCCCGAGATAGCGCTCACGGTGCAGATGATGGACCGTCTGCGCAGGGTATTCGGACCGCGTCTGGGCATCTACCATTCCAAATACAGCGATGCCGAACGGGTGGAGATTTGGCGCAAACAGTTGTCAAACAATCCCTACGACGTGATTCTGGGCGCACGTAGCGCCATTTTCTTGCCCTTCCAGAAACTCGGACTCGTCATCATCGACGAGGAGCACGAGACCTCGTTTAAGCAACAAGACCCCGCACCACGTTATCATGCACGTTCAGCGGCTATCGTCCTGGCATCGATGTACAAAGCCAAGACTCTGCTAGGCACCGCCACACCGTCGATGGAGTCGTATCACAACGCCATGACCGGCAAATACGGGCTGGTCACGATGATGACACGCTACAAAGACATACAACTGCCGGAAATCACGGTGGTGGACATCAAAGACCTGCAACGGCGCAAGATGATGACCGGCCCCTACTCCCCCGCCCTATTAGCAGCCATCAAGAAAGCACTGGCGGCGGGCGAACAGGCCATCATCTTCCAAAACCGGCGCGGTTTCACTCCAATGATAGAGTGCAAGACCTGCGGTTGGGTGCCGAAATGCAAGAACTGCGATGTGTCGCTCACCTTCCACAAGAACATGAACGTGCTGTCATGCCATTATTGCGGCTACACCTATCGGGTGCCCGACGTTTGCCCCTGCTGTGAATCGAAAGAGATACGCGGTGTGGGACTGGGCACAGAAAAGGTGGAAGACACACTGATGCAAATCTTCCCCGAAGCACGCGTGGCCCGCATGGACCTCGACACCACGCGCACACGCGCCGCCTACGAACGTATCATCAATGATTTCTCCGCCCGTCGCACCAACCTGCTCATCGGCACGCAAATGGTGACCAAAGGTCTCGACTTCGACCATGTCAGCGTGGTGGGCATCCTCAATGCCGACAGTATGTTGAACATGCCCGATTTCCGTGCTTACGAACACGCGTTCATGCTCATGGCGCAAGTGAGCGGACGGGCGGGTCGCAAGGGCAAGCGCGGGCAGGTGTTTTTACAGACTAAGAATCCGCAATTGCCGCTCATACGTCAGGTGGTGGACAACGATTTCGAGGGACTCTACCGCGAATTGTGCGAGGAGCGTGCCGCCTTCCATTATCCGCCGTTCTATCGGTTGATATATCTCTACATGAAGCACCGCGACAATGCTGTGGTGGAATCGGCCGCCGTATACATGGCTTCTATCCTGCGACAGTGGTTCGGCAACCGTGTGCTCGGCCCCGACAAACCCGCCGTGGCGCGAGTGAAAGACCTGCATATCCGCAAGATGATGCTTAAGCTCGAACAGGGCATCGACTTGCAGGCCGTGCGCCAATACCTGAGATTCGCACAGCAGCAAATCACCGCCGACAAGCGATTTGCCACCGTCACCATGTTTTTTGACGTGGATCCTTTATAAAAGAGGAGTTCTGCAGTAATCTCCATCTCATCACTCTCCCTCTATCTTTTTTAACATAATTCATGCAGGAATATGCAGAAAAGGTGGTAACTTTGCAGCCGATTTGAAAAAAGAATTGTTTTACACATTATTTTTTAATTAATTAAGTATGAAAAAGTTAGCATTTGTGGCAGTTGCTGCCCTTGCAATGGTTTTTGCATCTTGTGGTAAGAAACTGAGCCCCGCAGCCGAGAAGGCTTGGGCAGACTTCAAAGAAGTCGCTTCTAAACTCGACACTGAAGAGAAAGTTGACCAGTTGGAGTCAATGGAGCAGTTCGTTGAACTGAACCAGAAATGGTTGGACGCCAACAAGGCTATGTTGGACAACTCTGTAGAGTACGCTGCTGTGAAACCTGAGATTGTTGACAGCATGGAAATCATCGCCAACAAAGTGAACCCCTTGATTCAGAAGGTTTCTGACATGCTGAAGGCCGATCAAGATCTGAAAGAGACTGCCGACGAACTCGACGCTGCCGCAGAGGAACTGGAGGACTAATCATCTTCTACGCGTATCAATTACGCGAATATGACCATTTACGGGGAATTTAATATGTTCAATCATATTAAGTTCCCCGTTCTTCGTCATTTTCTTTCGGTCCGATGACCGATTGGGGTTAAAAAACAAGAAAAACAAAATCAAAACGCCGATGTTTGGATAAAAGCAGTATCTTTGCAAGCGGATACATCAATCTATGAAAATCATGAAGAAACAACGATATTCAGTGTTGGTGCTCTTTGTTCTGTTAATAGCCTCAAGCCTGACCAGCTTGGACCGTTTTCGCACAACGAGCCGTATGGTGGAAGAAGACATGGACCAGGCACTGGCAAAAACCTTGGAGGAACAACAGTCGGACGTGATCAGCGCAGACACGATTCGGGTGTTCAACAGCCATCTGCAAATGAAGGAACTAAGAGGTAAAGCCGTTTTGACAGTTGATACCAAGAGAGATTTCCGCCCCCGTCCGCAGGTGTCGGCCGCAACTATTCTGTCACTGTCTGACCAACGGCCCTCCATGGTATTGTGGTCGATGGTCTTGTTCTGGGGGCTGTATTGTATCTTTCTACATCGTCAGCGAATGACATCGGGCATGTATGGCGGACTGGCGCTGGAAGACGGACAATTCATCGACACCAAAGGCAATGTGGTAAGACTGACCCCTATGCAACAGCAATTGATGGAAATGTTGTGGCTGTCGCCTTCACATCAACTGTCGAAAACGGACATCTGTAATGTGCTGTGGCCCAAGAAAGAAAATGCCAACGACACGCTCTACACGCTAGTCAAGCGGTT
>CAMJAO010000169.1 GCA_946403615.1 uncultured Prevotellaceae bacterium | reverse complement strand
CCCCAGTCGCCGCTCACCTGAACGGCGGCTTTCACATGCTTGCCGATCTTGGCATTGATGCCGGCGCGGAAGTTCCAACGGTCATAGTCTAGACGGCCGATGTTACCTTCTTGGGTGTAGTAGTTCACACCGGCGAAATAGGTGGTGCGGTCGGTACCACCGTTGATATTGAGGTTATGACGCTGTGTGAGGGCTGCAGACCATTCCTTGTCTAACAGGTTGTAGTTCAAGGAGCGTGCGGCTTCCATCTCATCGGCTTGGAACAGATGTGTGCGCATCTCGATATTGTCCTGAGTCGAGGTGTTGGCGGCGCGCATCGTGTTATAAACCTTCATATAGTCATAACTGCTGAGCATCTTCGGCGTGTAGAGGGCATCGGTCCAACCCAACTGACCAGAATAACTGATTTTCGGGGCTCCGTTTTCACCTTGTTTGGTTTTCACCAGTACCACACCATAACCGGCGCGGGCACCATAAACGGCTGCCGAGGCGTCTTTCAATATGGTGATACTCTCTACTTCAGAGGCGTCGAGGTTGTTGAATGCCGTCTCGGTCGAGATGAATCCGTCGATAACATAAAGTGGGGTGGGGTCTGGTTCACCGCCACGGGTGGCATCGGGAGTGGTACTCTTGGCCAGCACATCGCTCTGACGGATATTCAGTGAGGGACTTTCACCGGGACGTGTTCCGTTGGCATTTACGCTCACACCGTTGAACATACCCACGAGGGCATCACCCAGACTACCTACAGAGAGGTCTTGGATGTCTTTCGGCGAGATGGTCTCCACGGCACCCGTCACATTCTTCATCTTCTGTGTGCCGTAACCCACAACCACCACCTCCTCGAGGCTTTGGTTGTCTTCTTGCATACGAACCACACCGCCGGGTTTCACCACCTGTGTCAGATAGCCGATATAACTGATCTCTACCTTGGCATTGGCGGGTACTGACAGTGAATAATTACCGTCGATGTCTGTCACCGTGCCACCTGTGCCGCCTACGACTTTCACCGTGGCGCCGATGGCGGGCTCGCCGTTCTCGTCGAGCACAGTGCCGGTCACCGTCTTATTCTGGGCCCATGCCAATGCTGGTATCAGCATCAAGGCAAAGGCCAAACATAGATTGATGAGTGTTCTTTTCATATCGTGTGTTCTTTTATATTCATTACTTCAGGTTGTCTCTCTTTACAGGTTGGGCAGACTGTAGCCCGACTGCCACCAGCGGGGATCACCCGTCTGGCGTGACACCTGGTCCGCACCCGTCGGGGTGAAATTACCGTTGACTGGGTCAACAAATGCCGGGTCGGTTTGCAGAGCGTTGTTACTCAGGTCATATGTGTTGGTTGAGAATCCCTCTGTCTCGGGTGCTCCGTTAAACCAATAGGTGTTGTAACCCCATGAATTTTGGGCAGTGTTGTTCTGACGGCCTACAAAACGTCGGGGCACCTGTCCGCTTCCACATTCCACGAAGATGTTGTTGCGGATGTCGTAGTTCGAGGTGTTACGACCGTCGAAACCGCTGTGATTGGCCATCTGGCCTTCCTTGGCGATGTTATAGAACGTGCAGTTGACGATGTTGATGGAGTTGGTCAGATAACCGGCACGGTCGCAACGGCCTGCGTTGTTGTAGCGGAGGAAGTAGTTCACCTTGTTGTCAGTGGCTCCCCAGAAGGTGCAGTTGGTAGCGGTGAAATCGTTGATAAAACCGCCGCCGTCGTAAATCTGGAAATAGGCCTGACTGCTCATCTTGTCATCGGGAGTGAATTTCACTACGCTGTTGTTGATGGTGAAGTCCTTCACGCAGTATTTCACCTTGTTGTCAAACAACAGGTTGCGAACCACATTCATAATGTAACAGTTCTGAATGGTGATGGGTTCGGTAATCTGATGGTGGTTGTTGTTGTCGGCGTCTAAGATGCTGGGGTCGGGGGTCTCACTCAGTGCGATAACAGGCTGCGTAGAGGCTGCGCAGTTCAGAGTGAGATACTTCAATTTGAAACCGCTGTAAGTAGCCAGCGAACCAGCCTCGCCGTATGTGATGACGGCATTGTTGGTCTTGCTCACAGTGCGCAGTGTCACCTGATGCTTACCGAAATCGACCAGACCCGACAGGGTGTACTGACCGCCCGGTGTGAGGTCGAAGTTGAGGTTCTCAGCAGGTGCATCGTCGGGGATGGGGTTTCGCTGGAAATACTCGTAGAGGTCGCCTTCGGGGATGGCGGCAAAACTGGCCTCGAACGTACTGAACAACTTCTCCGTAGCCGTTGTGGCGTCGGCATTGTTTTTCGAAGCGTCGCCCAAGGTGCGGATGATGAACTTGTAGTTCATGTCCTCCTCGCGTGGTGCCGTCAGCGAGCAACCGTCAACGGTCTGAGATACGATGGGGGTTGATTCGTCGCTCATGTCGTAGAGCGTCACCTCATAACCGCTGGCACCATAAACCACGGGCCACGCGATAGTCATCTGGTCGCCGGCCGTATTGGGCGTAATGGTGATTTCACCTTCTGCAGGTGATGCCATCTGACTGTTGTGGACGCCGCTGTCGAACGTCTCATCACCGTCATAGGTGTCAGCACAGGAGGTAGCGAGCCATGCACCTGCGGCAACGGCCACAATAGCACACAGCTTCTTGCTGGATACAAATAGTGCTTTGTTCATAAGATAATATTAAAGTTATACATGTATAAATTTCAATAGGTCTTTTACAAAAAATCCGATAGGTTTTTAGTAGATGTCAGGATGTTCGCACACCCTTGTTATTTCTATGACGCATCTGTCTGCCTTTTGTAATCAATAGTATCACATAAAAGCATCATATTGTCATATGGCGTGACAGGATAAAATCGTGAAAAAAGTTGTATAAGCAAAAAAGCAAGTTATTCAAAATTCGTTCAATTCGCGAGATTCGTAGTAGATATGGTCAAATTGTTTGTGGTGATAATCGAAGCGAATATCAGATACAATAAAAGGAGGCACTGTTTTAGCGCCTCCTTGATAGTATAAAGTAAAGTCTGATTTACTTGTTCACCATTTTCTTGCCGTTCTGAATGACAATGCCCTTGTAACTTTCGTTCACGCGTTGACCGGCAAGGTTGTAGATGGCACCGTCCCTCATGGTCTCGTTCATATTCACACTCTTGATAGTGTTGGTGCCCTCAACTTCCTGGATCAACTCCTCGGCAGTCACACCCTCGTGGAATTCAAAGCCCCCGAAGCCTATCTGTGAACTGTGCTGGAATACCCAGTACTCTTCACCGGCCTCAATATCGAAAGTCAGCCAACCCCAGAAATTCTGATTACCATTACCAATCACATATTGGCGTTCGATGGCCATGGCATCAGCCTCATCTTTCAACTGCTGTAGTTCTTCGGCAGTCTTTGAACCGCTTGCTACGGCTTGATCATATTTACCATAGATATACACATGATGCACGGAGTCAACCTGCTCCACAGTGAGCAGTTTCTTCTGTCCATTCTC
Source organism: uncultured Prevotellaceae bacterium (assembly GCA_946403615.1). Classification (GTDB taxonomy): domain Bacteria; phylum Bacteroidota; class Bacteroidia; order Bacteroidales; family Bacteroidaceae; genus Prevotella. The sequence goes on along the minus strand of CAMJAO010000169.1, from coordinate 1,845 downwards.
GTCGTTTACACCATTGATGTAACCTGAGGCAAACAGACGCTGAGCCTTCATGTCATTTGCATTAACCACGAAAGTCTTGCGGTTACCCTTGTTGGCCCACACCTTCACTTTGAAAGCTCCGCTAGCAGTAGCTGAGAATTTGTAGTATAAACCTGTGATGGGCAGTCCTAAGGAACCGTCTGGCTCATAAAACACATATTCGGCCTTATATGTACCAAGCCATTCTCCATCTTTTGAGTTCTCCACGACGTTCATCTTCACATAAGGGTTACCAGTACCGGTCACATACCAGAAGTCAATATCGCCTTGGTTCTTCACACCCCAATTGATATCGTTCCAAGCCTCAACAGAAGCCGTTTCGTACAAATGTCTTTCTGCGTCAATGACTGCACCTGGAGTAATCTGCTGTGCACCACCTTCTGCATTAGCAGGAACTGTGCCGCCAACTGCTGTTACTGTGGCTTTACCTACAGATATCGTGATAATTGACTTTCCGTCAACTGCGTTGTTGGCTACTCCACCAGTTTCACCAGCAACAGCTGCGAACTCTGGAGCCAACTTCCCATCTACGATGGCGTTATACACATCTTGAGCCTGAATGTTTACGGCGCAAAACGCTACCGAAATAAGCGTAAAAAATTTCTTCATAAGCAGTTTAAGATTTGTTTGTAATTAAATGAATTCTAAATAGTCGTTTTTAGCGTCCTTTTAACAAAGACACACAATTTCGTTTCAAAATTAACGATTACAATTGATTATTGTAATCACACACTTGGTGATTTAGAGAAAATTATAATTATTTAACGGTTTAACGCCCGCAAGTGATTACAGCTGAAATATCATTTATGTCAATTACTTTCAGAAAAAGTTTCGCAGAACATGTCACTGAATTCCGAAGTCTTGTTGCTGTTTTTCCACTTCATCGAGCATCTTCTTGCGTTCATCTTCTGTCATCTGAACAGCAGCGGGCCGACCAGACATGTCGTTTCCTTGTTGGGTAGAATCACTTTTCTGCCATACGCCCTGCGGACCGATGGGGGATTGGTCGCGCTGACAGAAACGCATAGGCGATGGCACACTCTCTATCTCAAGTGTGTCGGCTGTCGGGGCATGAACTCCTTCAAATGCGGGACGGGCGAGAATTCGGATTTTACCGGCCCGATGGGTACTGCGGATGAGCACAGGAGCACTGCCCCATTCCACAATACGCGGGTTGGCCATGACACGACCGTCGTCGATGATGCTCCCTTCACCTTCGACCGTAAAGGTGATATATTCCCGGGCATTGCGACGGACATTTCCGTTGTCGTCGGTCACCTCAGCCACCACCACGATAAAGTCGCTTCCGTCGGCTATCAGTTGTTTGCCCATTTCGTCGGCATACAACCGTATTTTTGTGCTCCTACGGGCGGGCATCTTCTTCTCGCTGCACACCACGCGGCCGTCTTTGATGCCTTCGGCCACAAACGTCACTTTCTGCCAGTTGCGCTCGGTGTAGCTGTGTTCTCGAGCCTTCCAAAAGTCCCAGAATCCCCGGAATATGACGGGCTCATTTGGGGTCCCGTCTTGATGATGCGCCACGGGCAAGGTTTGCGTCTGCTCGCCCTCGAAGGCTGTTAGTCTTACACTGTCGCAGTTGCTGAATACCACCACGTCGGTATCTGAGTATTGAGTCATCTCATGTGCGATAAACACCACCGGTTCGATGCTGTTCTGAGAACGGAACATTTCGAAGGCATATTTCTTTTGGCGGAATGCGTCGTAAATGCCACCGAGATATGCGTCGGGATGATAACCGCGTTGGTGGTCGAAGGGATGCCACTGGCAGCCGCCGATGAACTGCCG
>CAMJAO010000168.1 GCA_946403615.1 uncultured Prevotellaceae bacterium | reverse complement strand
AAGGCCATGGGTAAGAAAAAAGAGGCCATCGTAAATGCCATGGAGCCCAAATTCCTCGAGGGTGGAAAAGAAAGAGGGCATGACCCCGAGGTGCTCAAGAAAATTTGGGGCGATTGGAAGAAATTCGCCTCTTACGCTTTCAACAAGAGTCACGCTACTTGCTACTCGTGGGTCGCGTATCAGACGGCATACCTCAAGGCGCACTATCCTTCGCAGTTTATGGCGGCTATCATGAGCCGGAGGAAAAACGACATCAAAGAAATCACCAAACTGATGGACGAATGTCGTGCGATGGGCATCCCCACACTCGGACCTGATGTCAACGAGAGTTACCTCAAGTTCGGTTCAAACAAGAAGGGCGAGATTCGTTTCGGCTTGGCTGCCATCAAGGGCATGGGCGAGTCGGCGGCACAAGCCATCATCGACGAGCGCGATGCCAATGGTCCCTATAAGAGCGTGTTTGATTTCGCTCAACGTGTCAATCTCAGTGCCGTCAACAGGAAGGCGTTTGAGAGCTTGGCTCTCAGCGGCGGTTTCGACAGTTTCGGCATCGCTCGTGAGCGCTATTTCGCCATGAATTCAAAAGGGGTGATGTTTCTTGATACGCTCGTGCGCCATGGACAATTATATCAGGCGGCGGCACAAGAGGCGCAAAACTCTTTGTTCGGCGATCTGGAACCCATCGAGGTGACTCTGCCTGCCATTCCCGAGGCAGAGGGTTGGAGCACCATCGAGCGGCTCAACCGTGAGCGCGATTTGGTGGGTATCTATCTCTCGGCTCATCCCCTCGACGAGTACGATATCGTGCTTAATAATCTCTGCAACACGCATTGTCAGGAACTCGACGACAAAGAGGCCTTGACCAAAAAGCAGGAGATTACGGTTGGCGGCATCGTCACCGGAGTAAAATCTAAATTTACAAAGACGGGCAAGCCCTGCGGATTTGTCACCATCGAGGATTTCGAGGGATCTGGTGAGTTGGCGCTCTTCGGAGAGGATTGGGGCCATTGGCAGGGAATGCTCACAGAAGGATGCTCGGTCTTTATCAAGGCGAAATGCTACAAGAAATTTGAAACCAGCAATTACATTGACTTCAAGATACAAGACATCCAGTACCTGCAGACAGTGAAGGAGAAAAGTATCGACAAAATAACCATCACCATCGATGCAGACAAACTTGACGAGACAACGGCTTCGGACCTGTCAACGCTCCTTCGTGACAATCCCGGGCAAACTTCATTGTTCATACAAATACATGAGCCCGGCGAGCATTCGCATGTCATGCTGCGTAGCAGAGAGGTGATGGTGAACGTGAAGCGCGATCTCACCCAGTTTATCGAAGCAAACGAAGGATTGTCTTACCATATCAATTAAGAGAATTCAGGGATGTGGTCGCCTTGCCGCCGGCCACTTACCAAAAGCATTCTGTAAGCCTGAATATTTGGCACGATTTTTGATGAGAATTAAGAGAATCTTTGAAGCGATTTTATCTATTAATTTTATAATATTACACACATGGAAGTTACAATCACAACTGAGAATTTCGAGAGTTATAAAAATGGTGATTTACCATTGGTCGTTGACCTGTGGGCCACATGGTGCGGACCCTGCCGTATGTTGGGACCCGTCATCTCTGAGTTGGCCAATGATTACGACGGACGCATCGTGGTAGGAAAATGCGACGTGGAGGAAAACGACGATATCGCCATGGAATTTGGCGTGCGCAACATTCCCACCGTCCTTTTCTTCAAGAATGGTGAACTCGTTGACCGTTTCGTCGGCGCTGCTGGTAAAGCCGTCCTCGACGAAAAGTTCAAAGCACTGCTGTAGAATAGAGACATTTAGCCTCACCACCAAGTAAAGGTTCTCCCTCTTCGGGGAGTATGAGGGGGCTAAAACTCCAAAGTCCTGATTCCCTCCTGCTCGGTGATGTGCACACGCACGGCATCATCGGGCAGGAGTTCTTCTATCAGTTCGGGCCATTCAATGAAACAGACGGCTCCGCTGTAGAAATAATCTTCATACCCGAGGTCATACACCTCTTCGAGTTTTTTGATACGGTAGAAATCGAAGTGGTATATTAACTCGTCGGTCGTGGACGAACGATATTCGTTGACTATAGCGAAAGTGGGAGAGGTGATAACATCTTCCACGCCCAACTCCTCACACACGGCTTTGATAAACGTTGTTTTCCCTGCGCCCATCTTTCCATAGAATGCGAAAACTGTGGCGTCGTCCATGGCTGCCACAAACTCCTTCGCAGCCTCGCCGATATGTTCTAAATCTTTTATCTCTATGGTCATTGTAAAGAGATTATTATGTCTTTAAGGTCTTAATGCTCTTAACGTCATATTTCGTATTTATCACCCCCGCCTCTTTCCTGTCAAAGTGATGATGGGGATAATCATCTCTTCCATTGATATGCCACCGTGTTGGAACGTGTCTTTATAATAGGATACGTAATAGTTGTAATTGTTAGGATAGGCAAAGAAATCCTCACCTGTGGCAAACACATAAGTCGTGCTGATATTGGGGGCTGGCAATTGTGCCTGACGGGGATTTTTGATGGTGAACACATCTTTCTGGTTATAACTGAGGTTCTTGCCCAGCTTATAGCGCAGGTTGGTGTTCGTGTTGCGGTCGCCGATGATTTTCACGGGCTTTGAAGCACGGATACTGCCATGGTCGGTCGTCACAATCACTTTGTAGTCGCTTTGTGACAAAATCTTAAACAGCTCGGCCATCACGGAATGCCGGAACCAACTGAGCGTGATGCTGCGGTAGGCGGATTCATTGTTGGCCAACTCGCGCACCATCTTTGATTCAGTGCGCGCGTGCGATAACATGTCGATGAAATTGAACACCACCACGTTCAGGTCATTGTTCTCCAATTGTCGCAATTGCCCCATGAAACTGTCGGCGTCGGCGGAATTGTTGATTTTGTGGTAGGAATAGGTGTCGTGCCGGCGGTAGCGCTCAATCTGAGTGCCGATAAGTGGACCCTCGTTCAGATTTTTGCCTTCCTCCTCGTCTTCATCTACCCACAATTCGGGAAACATCTGCGCTATTTGTTGGGGCATCAGACCGCTGAAGATGGCATTGCGCGCATATTGCGTGGCAGTGGGCAGAATGCTGTAGTACAGGTCTTCGTCGATGTCGAACTGGTCGGCTATTTCATGTGCCAGGGTGCGCCATTGGTCATACCTGAAATTATCAATCACTATCAGAAAGACCTTTTCACCCTTGTCGAGCAGTGGGAATACCTTGCGCTTGAACACCTCGTTGCTCAGCAGCGGTTTGTCATCGCATTTCACGCCGGCTGTCACCCAGTCCAGATAATGGCTCTTGATGTATTTGCAAAAACCGTTGTTGGCGTCTTCTTTTTGCATCCGAAGGATATCTGTCATGTTGGTGTCAGTACTGCTCAGTTCCAACTCCCAGTGTACCAACCGCTTATACACGTCTATCCAGTCGGTATGGGTGCGGCAGTCGGCTATCTGCATGCTGATGTTCTGGAAATTCTGCTGATAACCGCTCTGCGTCACTTCGGCCACAATCTCCTTGCGGTGGATGTTCTTTTTCAGCGTAAGCAATATTTGGTTGGGATTGACGGGCTTGATCAGGTAGTCGGCTATCTTTGAACCGATAGCCTGATTCATGATGTCTTCCTCCTCGCTCTTGGTCACCATGACTACGGGTGTCATAGGCAGTATTTCCTTGATATGCTGCAGGGTTTCCAAACCGGTCAGTCCGGGCATCATTTCGTCGAGCAGTATCAGGTCGAACGATTGTTGGCGACACTGGTCGATGGCGTCACTGCCATTGTTGGCAGTGACCACTTCGTAACCTTTTTTCTCTAAAAAGAGGATATGGGCTTTGAGCAGTTCTATCTCGTCATCTACCCATAGTAATAATCCGTTGCTCATGGTTAGAATCCGTCTAATTCGTAATATTCGTCTTCTATGTCATAACCCGACGGCTGGTTGTTATTGTTATTATTGTTGCCGGGCGTGGTCGATGGTGTTTCGAAGTCATCAAATATGACATCAAAATCATCATCGTCATTATCCGTAGGCTCATCGGGAGTATTTGGCTCGTCTATGACATTCTCTACAGGCTCGGGCACAACAGGCTTTTTCGGTTCTTCGGGCTTGTTGGTCTTGTTCGGCTGTTGTGGCTCATTCACCTCGTTGGGCGCAACAGGCTCATCGGGCTCATCTATCACAGTCTCTGTAGGATCAGCAGGCACATTGGGCCTTGTTGGCTCATCAGGTTCGTCTATTACCGTCTCTGTCGGGTCTGCCGGCACATTCGGCACATTCGTCCTTGCAGGCACATCGGGCTCATCAATCACCGTCTCTGTCGGGTCTGCCGGCACATTCGGTACAATCGTCCTTGTCGGCACATCCGGCTCGTCAATCACCGTCTCTGTCGGCTGATTTGGCTCGTTCGGTACATTCGTCACATTTGGTCTGTTCGGTTCGTCAGTCTCGTCGATAAGGGTCTCCGTGGGCGTAGGCGTTGTGTCCTCGTCTATGTCGAAGTTGTCGAATGTATCGGTGTTGTTGATGACATCTGTGTCATCCACATCTGTCCCTTCCATGTCTTCACCTTCCTGACGTGTGTTGTCTGTCTGCGTGTTTTGTCGCTCAAATTGGTCGGGTAGGGGGTTGAGTTTTGGTTCGGGAGCATCTATCTCGTCAGGTTCGGCCAACAGATAGCGGCTGCTGACCTTCAACGGGGCGAAATGCTCAGTGTAGAACGCGTCATAATCGTCGTAACTGAAGAGGGTGCCCAGCAACTCAAGATTGGGCTCGCTGATGATGATGGCACGCGTCTGGTTGTTCATTCTTCTGACTACGGCTTCACTGGAATATAATTGTCCTGCATATTGATGTGCCTCGTCGAAATTGCGGAAACCTGACACTTGCATCAAGTGAAGGCCGTCGGCATCGGTAATGGTCAGGTCAAAGTTGCGGACCATGAAACTGGTGAAGTTAAACCGGGCCATCTCATAAAGCAATTGGTTCTCGTTCAATGAGTCTGGGCTATAGGCCAACATGAAGATAAAGTTGGCATTTCGGTCGTCAGTGAATTGCCGAGCAGCCAACGAGTCGCTGTCGTTGAGCACTGCGGTACGGCGGCTCCACACGTCGCCAAGGTCAAACTTACCGCCATGCAACCGTCTGCCGGCTTTCACGCCATTCACTATCATGCCGGCCATCTCGCTGATGCGGCTCTTCGGATAGTTCTTCACCACCTCGTTCATGGCTTTCACGCATCCGTCGGCATCGCCATGGTTGAGACGGCTCAGACCGTCGATGAAGATAAATTT
>CAMJAO010000167.1 GCA_946403615.1 uncultured Prevotellaceae bacterium | reverse complement strand
CAGAAAGATTCGTTAGCGCCGTGTTTTTTGTCACATCAAGGGAGGTCAGTTGGTTTTGTGTGACAAAAAGCTGCTCTAACTGCGTGTTTTTTGTCACATCAAGGGAGGTCAGTTGGTTACTTTCGGCAAAAAGAGACTTTAACTGCGTGTTTTTTGTCACATCAAGGGAGGTCAGTTGATTATTATTACAGTTCAATTCATTTAATGCCAAGAAGAACTCTATGCCCTTAAGACTGGTAATCTTATTGGTACTAATACTAGAGTTACAAATAATCTTCTTTACCGCTGCAATCTCTTTTACAGTAAGATAGTCATCACCGTCGCTTTGGCAATTTGCCTTGACATATGCGCGGAAATTTGCGTCGGGGAAGTTGGTCTCGCTGATGGCTACAGGTCTGACGATGGTAACATCCTTGGCTAAATTTCCGTCTTTGTCTTTCAAGTCTTTGACGTCGAAATAGGTGCCTTCTGGTGCCAAGATTCCGCAATCCACCAACTCAAGTCCGCCCATGAGGTCGCAGATGGCAGCCGCACCACTGCCGCTGGTCGTAATGGTCACGTTAGAGTTGTTGACAGTGAGTTTCTCACCCAGTTGATTTTGAAAAGGTCCGGCTATGCCCCATAGGGCCTGAATGTCAACATTAGTATTATTGATAGCCAACGATGCCCCATTTATCAAATAGAATCCGCACTCAACAGGTGATTTGACCGTTAGTGTTTTATCACTCATACCAGTTAAACGGGTTTCTTTTTTAAGCAAGAATACGGGACCGTTGTTGCACGTCAGCACAACGTCGCCGAGGAAAGTAATATTTAATTTGTAAATGTTGGATTCAATCATCCGGCTTGTCTTCGACGTGTAACTGCCTTTGATGAGGAGGGAATTGTGCGTGGCATCGTACTTGAATATGCCATCTCCTTTCACATCCTCAGCATTGCTGCTGGTTACAGTTGTGCCATCAATTTGAGGTCATAGTCGGTTGCGTTTGCAGCCGCTACAAATGCCAGCATCATTAGGTAAAGTGTAATAATCCGTTTCATAAGCTTAGTGGTTTTAAGAATGTAGGGTTAAAAATATGTTATATGGTTTAGAGGTATACTTTGCATATTCAAGATAATATGAAAGTTAGAGGTCGAAACATGATAATAGTGGTAGTTTTTGCAAAGATAATACAAAATTTCACTTTTACCCGCTACTTACGGTTAAAGAGTGTTAATGTCGTAAAAAAAATATTGGTGTCCGCTAAACTTTTCTGAAACCTCTGAAATCACTTATAAATACAAGCAGTTTGAGATAATATCCGTCATGGGGGCTTGTTCGGTATTACAAGAGTCGGTCTTCAGAAAGAAATTACTATAATTAGAATAATTTCTTACATAATTATAGGAACTATTCAAATTTCTTTCTGAAAAGACCCTTTAGGAAGCGGGTGTTGGCTCTTGGGCTACTTCAACCCCGCGTCGCAATATGTCCAGCCGTAGTGACGATAGAGATCGGTGAGGCGGCGGAGGCGGCGGAGGAATGATTGGTAGTTTTTCTTCTCGGGTTGGAGCCACTGCAGTTCGCAGAGGGCTGCGATACGGGGTAGTAGTTGATACTCAGCCAGTTCTTCAGTGACGATATACTCCGTCCAGAGGTTGGCCTGCACACCGATGATATGGCTTTTAGCCTGTGCCGAGAGGTCGGCGGGTGCCGGTTCATAGGCATAGACTTTCTCGAGGGGGCAGAACCCGCCGATGAGGAAAGGACGGTTCCACACACTGTCGTGCGTCTGATAATAGTCAAAATACAAGGGGTCGGTGGGCACCTTGATGATATCGTGTCCCCGTTCGGCTGCACGAATGACATCCTCTTTTGCCTGCCAACTGCGCCAGTTCATAATGGTGGCACTGGCATCGACATTGCAGTCGATGAGTTCGTCCCAACCGATGATTTTGCGTCCGCGGCTCTGCACATATTTCTCCACACGACGTGTGAAGTAACCTTGCAACAAGTCTTCAGCAGAGCGCTTGCCGTCGCCCTGGAGGCCTTCGTCGCTGATGCGCCGCTGACAGTCTGGGCATACCTTCCACCGGGTACGTGGCGACTCATCGCCACCGATGTGGATATACTCCGAGGGGAAAAGCGCCATGACCTCGTCGAGCACATCGCAGATGAATCGGAAGGTCTGCTCCTTGCCGGGGCACATCGTCGAACACGCCCCAGTTTTTCTCCACCTCGTAAGGTCCGCCTGTGCAACCCAGTTCAGGATAGGCAGCAAGTGCCGCCTCCATGTGTCCGGGCATATCGACCTCGGGGATGATGGTGATATATCGCTCCTGCGCATAACGCACGATGTCGCGTATCTGTTCGCTGGTGTAGTATCCGCCGTAACGCTGATGGTCATAAAGGCCTGAATTGCGTCCGATGACCGTCTCGTCGCGCCATGCTCCGACCTCGATGAGCCGCGGATATTTTGCCACGGGGAAACGCCATCCCTGGTCGTCGGTGATGTGCCAATGGAAGGTGTTCATCTGGTGAAGCGCCATCATGTCGATGTATTGTTTGACGAAGTCGACGCTGAAGAAATGGCGGCTCACATCAAAGTGCAAACCACGATAGCCGAAACGGGGCGTAGCACTGACCCTGACAGGAGGAATGACCACTTGATCGGACGACACCTGTGGTAAAGCCTTGCGGAACGCTTGGATGCCGTAGAACACGCCCTGCGGTGTGGCTCCCTCGATACGTATAGACTTCTTCCCCACCTCAATGACATAGCCCTCGGGGGCGGTCATCTTCTTGTTGATGCCAAGGAGAATGGCAGGAATGTTGCGCGAACAATCTATCTGCACAGGCAACTCCTCGCCCGTCAACTCTTTGATGTATGCTGAGAGGAATCGCGCATTGCGTATCATCCGCTCGTCGTTGACACCATAGCAGATACATTCCAATTTATTGAGATTGACGGGTTGTGCGCCATTGACCTGAGTCACGACATCGGGCAGCGGCACGACATTGTTGAAATCGGCCTCGACTGTCTGGGCATTTGCTGACAAGAAGAGCGCAGACAACAAGGAAAGAAGGAGTATTCTCATACTATGGAAGGTTTAGGGGCTAATTAGGAGTGGAGGAGAATATTAGGAGTGAAGGAGTGAAGGAGTGGAGGAGTGAAGACAATAGTTCCCTATTGGGGAATTATATTGGGAGTGACGGGAACTACGGGAGTAAGCACTCCCCTCGCCCTTTGGAATTCCCCTCGCCCTTTTGAGAGGGGTTAGGGGTGAGTTCGGGGGGAGGTTTATTGCTTTGTCGGCTATTTACTGCATATCATATACCACCTGCATGAGTTGTTTGCCGAGGGCGTCGGCCTCTTCCATGGTGGGCGCCTCGCTATAGACGCGGATGATGGGCTCGGTATTGGATTTGCGCAGATGCACCCATTTGTCGGGGAAATCGATTTTCACGCCGTCGATGTCATTGACCTGCTGGTCGCTGAACATCTCCTTCACCTTGACGAGGATGGCGTCAACATCGGTCGAGGGTGTGAGGTCGATGCGATTCTTGGCGATGAAATAATCAGGCAATTCCTTGCGCCATTCGCTCACCTTGCAACCCTTCTTTGCCAATGCTGTGAGGAAGAGAGCGATGCCGACGAGCGCGTCGCGGCCATAATGGCTCTCAGGATAGATGACACCGCCATTGCCTTCGCCTCCGATGACAGCGCCTGTCTCTTTCATCTTTGTGGTGACATTCACCTCGCCCACAGCAGCAGCATTGTAGGTACCGCCATGCCGCTCGGTGATATCACGGAGCGCACGGGTTGAAGACAGGTTGGAAACCGTATTTCCGGGGGTGTGACTCAACACATAGTCGGCCACGGACACCAGCGTATATTCCTCGCCAAACATTTTTCCGTCTTCGCAGATGAAAGCCAAGCGGTCAACGTCAGGATCGACTACGATGCCCAAGTCATACTTCCCGGTACGCATCTCGTCCATAATGCCCTGCAGGTTTTTCTCCAGTGGTTCAGGGTTATGGGCGAAGTCACCATTGGGTTCACCATTGAGAATGGTGTATTCCACACCGAGAGCCTCAAACAGTTTGGGCAGGATGATACCTCCCACGGAATTGATGGTATCGACACACACGCGGAAACGGGCATTTTTGACAGCCTCGACATCCACGAGTTCCAATCCCAAGACATCCTCGACGTGCCAGTCATCGGCCTCGTCGCAATTGATGTAATGACCGAGTGACTCCACATCGGCATAAGTGAAATCCTCACGTGCAGCGGTGTCGAGCACCTGCGCGCCATCGGCTGCGGTAAGGAACTCGCCTTCGCGGTTGAGCAGTTTCAGCGCATTCCACTGACGGGGATTATGGCTGGCCGTGATGATAATACCACCGTCGGCACCGAGGTTTCTGACGGTCAGTTCGGTGGTCGGTGTGGTGGCCAACCCGATATTGACCACATCATAGCCCATGCCCATGAGTGTGCCGCAGACGACACTGTCGACCATGAGGCCGGAGATACGTGCGTCGCGCCCCACCACGATGGTAGGTCTGTTTTGGTTGAATTCGGCATCACGCCCGTCGCCGCCATTGCTTCGGATGAAAGTGGCGTAAGCCGATGTGAACTTCACGATGTCTAACGGATTGAGTGTATCGCCGGCAGGGCCTCCGATGGTGCCGCGGATGCCGGATATGGATTTGATAAGGGTCATGGTTATTTTATTGTTGAAGAAGTTAAGGAAGTTAAAGGAGTTAAAGACAATGGTTTGCTAATGGAGATGTAGGGAGGTTGCCGCACGGCAAACTCCGGAATGAGATAAACACGCAATTCGAGTTCCGGATGAACTAAAATCCGCGTTCGAAGGTGATGTCATAATAATAGGGATTGACGCTCTGAGAGGCGAGTTGCTGCCCTTGCTCAGCAGGAACAATCAGCCTGACTCGCGCCACCTCGTCATCCTCATTGACGGGGCGTCCCACATTGACGTAAGGCAATGCGGCCAACCAGCCGTTGGGCACCGCTGCGCCATAGATGCTCAACATCAGTCCCTTGGTAAACGAGCCCTGATAGGTGCCTGATGTGTTGTGCACCGTCATGACATCGGGTTCGGCAGAGAAATTAACCGTATTATTGGTAAGGACAAGTGAGTCTCGGATAAGATTTTTCTCTGTGAAACGGCAGAGCACATTTACCGACTCGTCGGACTTGATGGGTTCGCCGCATCCTTTTCTCACAATTTGGAGGTAAACGCCAGTACCGTCGAACAACACGAACTCGTTTCTATTGAGGTCGGTCTGATAATTGGCGCTTCTGAATGCCTCCTCTGTGATGGTGTTAATATG
>CAMJAO010000166.1 GCA_946403615.1 uncultured Prevotellaceae bacterium | reverse complement strand
ATCGGCATGCAGATTGATGTTTATGCAGAGCGGATGAGTGATGGGCAGATGGCTCTTTTCTGCATCGCCGGGGCAGCAGCGACCTTGTTAGCCGGGTATGTGCTGGCAATACTATCAGGAAAGATATGCTGCCTTCGCGTAGGCAATTGGCGTTTTTATGAACCATATCATATCCCATTATTTGCACGTCACGCCTGTTGGTTCGCAGTAAAAAATCCCCAACGATATGAGCTCTGGAACAAAACGTGATGCAATGATGGGTTTTCGGATGCTTTGAGAAATATTTCTCCAAAATATCGTCATACGAAGATTTTTCCTCATCTGCTAATGGTAACTGCACCTCGTTGATTTTCACTTTCGGAAAATGCTCACGCATGTAATGGCGGAAACCGACTTCGCGGTTATCTTGTTGTTTGCTTGCCACACGTCCGTCGCGCGTGAGTTTCATGAGCATCAGTTCCTTTTCATTTGCAGCCAACAACATGAGCATTTTCGCAGCGAAATAACCGCTGCTGAAAGAGTCCTGGCCATAAAAAGCCAAGGGTCTCAAATCGGGCATGTATGAGTCGAGGAGTACAAATGGTATGTTCTTTTCATGCAAAATATTTGTGAATTCGCGGGTGATTTCCAGGTTGGATGGCACTATGATGACTCCGTCTGGATTCAAGTCGAGACATTGTTGATATGCGGTCAGAAATGTGGAGTCTTCAAGACGAGTGTAATAGATGAATTTTACATCAATATGAAAATCGCGTCGGGCGTCACAGGCTTTCATGCCTCCTTCTTCTATTTCTTCCCAATATGCCTCGGAAGCATGTTTGGGCATGATGAAATAAAAAGTATATGAACGATTATATGCTAATGCACTTGCATACATGTTGGGTTGATAGTTCATTTCCTGCAAGGCTTTTTCCACTTTTTCACGAGCCGGCTTGGAAATGTTTGGACGGTTATGCAGCACACGGTCCACTGTACCCACAGACACGCCCGCCCGTTCTGCGATATCTTTAATCCTGATTTTTTGCTTCATCTGATTATAAAAATCTGAACACAACAATAATTCGATGTGCAAAAATAACAATATTTATCGAATTGAGTGTGAGCATGGTTAGAATATTTCGCAAAAATGGTCATTTTTTCTTCATTTCTTTCTTTTTTCGGGAAATAAATACTACTTTTGTACTCGCAATTTAACATTCAATTTAAAAACTTTTTAAGACAAAACAAGAAAATGGCAAAAATCGTAACATTGGGCGAAATCATGCTTCGCTTATCTTCTCCAGGACAAAAGAGATTTGTCCAGAGTGAGTTTTTTGATGTCGTATATGGTGGCGGCGAGGCTAATGTGGCTGTCAGTCTGGCAAATTATGGACATCAGGCATATTTTGTCTCCAAACTCCCCAAGCATGAAATCGGTCAATGCGCCGTCAATGCGTTACGCAAATATGGCGTAGAAACAAAATTTATCGCCCGAGGTGGCAACCGCGTTGGTATTTACTACCTCGAGTCAGGAGCATCTATGCGTCCGTCTAAAGTGATATATGACCGCGCTGGCAGTTCTATCGCTGAAGCCGACCCCGAAGATTTTGATTTTGATGCTATCATGGAGGGCGCTCAGTGGTTCCACTGGAGCGGAATAACACCTGCTATCAGTGACAAGGCGGCAGAGTTGACACGGTTGGCATGTGAGGCGGCAAAAAGGCACGGTGTCACAGTCAGCTGTGACTTGAATTTCAGAAAGAAACTGTGGACCTCGGAAAAGGCACAAAGCATCATGAAACCTCTTATGAAGTACGTTGACGTATGTATCGGAAACGAAGAAGATGCTCAACTGTGCTTAGGTTTCAAACCTGAGGCTGACGTGGAAGGCGGTAAGACAGATGCGGAAGGCTATTTTGGCATATTCAAGGGTATGATGGACACATTTGGTTTCAAATATGTCGTTAGTACACTCCGTGAATCCTTCTCGGCCTCTCATAATGGTTGGAAAGCATTGATTTATAACGGAAAAGAATTTTATCAGAGCAAACGTTATGATATTATGCCCATCATCGACCGTGTAGGTGGTGGCGATTCCTTCTCTGGAGGATTGATTCATGGATTGTTGACTTATCCCGACAATCAGGGAAAAGCATTGGAATATGCTGTGGCTGCATCTGCTTTGAAACATACAATTCCCGGTGATTTCAACCTTGTCTCCCGCGAAGAAGTAGAAAACCTGGCTGGCGGTGACGCATCAGGTAGAGTACAAAGATAATTGATTATAGGAAATGGCAAGATTTAATAAAGTTCAAATTATTACGGCAATGCGTGAGACCGGCATGGTGCCTGTGTTCTATCATAGCGATGCCGAAGTGGCGAAAAAAGTCATTAAAGCATGTTATGACGGAGGTGTCCGCGTTTTTGAGTTTACGAATCGCGGAGATTATGCCCATGAGGTTTTCTCAGAAGTAAACAAGTGGGTTGCCAAAAATTGCCCAGAGATGATTATGGGCGTTGGCACCGTAGTTGATCCCGCAACTGCTGCTCTGTATTTACAGTTGGGTGCAAATTTCATCGTTGGTCCTAACTTCAACCCCGCTATTTGTGATGTGTGCAACCGTCGGTTGGTTCCTTATAGCCCCGGATGCGGGTCAGTCAGTGAAATCAACAATGCGCAGGCTATGGGTTGCGACGTGACAAAAGTGTTCCCTGCAGGTAATGTCGGTGGTCCGTCTTTTGTTAAAAATATGATGGCACCGCTCAGATGGTCCAATATTATGGTGACCGGTGGAGTCTCGCCAGAAAAAGAGAATCTGGAAAGTTGGATTAAGGCTGGCGTGCTCTGCGTGGGTATGGGCTCTAAACTATTCCCGAAGGAGGTTATTGAGGCAGAGGACTGGAAAGCAATTTCTGACAAATGTCGTGAAGCGCTGGGATATATAGCAGCCGCACGTGGATAAGTAAGATATTTCGAGCCTCTCCTTGCCTTATCTTTGCAGGGAGAGGCCGTTTTTATCATAACAATGAGGTATGCTCAACACTTTCGAATAGTATCACGAGTTATTTCCCTGTTCATCTCGTTGATCCTTTTTTCGGCTTGCAACACTCGCCATCGCGAACAAGTTGATGAGTTGAATGATGTGTCTTATGCATACCATTATCAAAATCTTGATTCTGTATCCTATTATGCCGATCGTGCCATAGATTTGTCTTCAGACTATCCCGATGGCATGGCAGAGGCGCTTAACAACAAGGTCTTTGTCAGTATTGCCAAAATGCAATACCAACAGGCATACCGGCTGTTGGACTCATTGGTACAACTGACTGATAATCAGGTTGAGTTGCTGATAGCCGATGTCCAATACATGCGTTTATGCCAGAGAGAGTCAAGAAACAGGGATTTCTATACATATAAGGAAAGTGCCACGGCAAGAATCAATCGTATAGAGGAAGGGTATGACGAATTGTCAGACCATCTAAAACACCGTTTCTTTTATGGCCAGTCGGAGTATTCCATTGTTACTTCAACTTACTATTATTATGTAGGATTGGAAGAGCAGTCCGCCAATGCGCTATTGGAAATCGACAGCAAAATGATCATTGAGAATGATACCGCACAATATCTCAATTATCTTTATAACATAGGTGCTGGCGGCATCATCAATGAGGGCAGTCAAGATGAGATTAACCAGATAGAGTTTGACCATCTGTTGCGTTGTTACATGTTGTCGACTCAGAACAACTACCCGTTCTGGACGGCAAATGCCATGCAAGCCATCAGTGAGCATCTCACCCCCGAGCCTACGCGTCTGATAGCGGACAATCTGCCGGCCATGAAGTATTTGAATCCCGACAACATGCCTGACAGTTTGCTTGCCGGCTATCTTGCTCAAAAGTCGCTTGATATCTTTACAGAATACGGCGATGTGTATCAGGTGGCAGGTTCATACCGTACACTTTCTCAGTGTTATTGGAGTATTAATGATTACCCGTCGTCATTGATATGCTTGCAAGAGGCTCTGACGAAAGACACGCTGATTAATCAGGCTCCAGACCTCGTGGCATCAATACGAGAGCAACTCAGTGTGGTGTATGCCGCCATGAACGACAAACATAACAGTGACCTGAACCGAAATTTTTACTTAGACAAGCAGGAGCAGACTCGTCAAGACAGGTATTTGGAATCCAGGGCTGACCAGTTAAACAAGGCTGTTGCCCAAACCAATCTGTTGATATTTGCCGTTGTAGCCGTAATTATCTTGACCATCGTGGCTATCGGCATTTTTATTTTCCTTCGCAGAAAAAAAGACAAGAACGGGTTGCTTGATGATTTGGCACAACCATTGAAAGATTGGGAGGAGAGTAACCGTAAGGCCATGGCTCTGCTTGATGACCGACAAGAAGAAATTGCCGAACAACAATATGTCAACACGATGCTGCTGGCAAAAAACAAAAAAGAGAATCTGGAGCAGAGAGCCAAGATATCATTGGTCAACAGCATCACACCATTTATAGACAGAATGCTGCATGAGATTGACCGTCTCAACACGCAGGACGAATCGCCTGAAACACGCGAAAAAAGATACGAATATGTCAATGAGTTGACAGATAAAATCATTGAATATAACGAGGTTTTGACCCAGTGGATACAATTGCGGCAAGGGCAATTGAACTTACATATAGAAAGTTTCCCGTTGCAAGCACTATTCGACATCATTGACAGAGGAAAAATGGGTTTCTCGCTAAAAGGAATACAGTTAGAGGTGGAACCCACGGAAGATGTGGTAAAAGCGGACAGGATATTGACGCTTTTCATGATTAACACCATGGCAGACAATGCCAGAAAATTCACTAAAAACGGTGGCGAGGTTCAGGTTTATTCAACACATACTGACCAATATGTTGAAATATCTGTAAAAGACACTGGTGTAGGGATGTCGCAGGAGAAAGCAGATTCTCTCTTTGACACCAACATTCTGACTGAAAAAAACATAACAGACTCCACCACAGATGATGAGAAAGGTCATGGTTTCGGCTTGTTGAACTGCAAAGGTATCATTGAAAAGTATAAAAAAATCAGTAACATCTTTTCCGTTTGTGCCATTGGCGTGGAAAGCCGCAAGGGTGAAGGCAGCCGTTTCTTCTTCCGTCTGCCTAAAGGTATAGCAAGAGCGTTGCTCATATTTGGCGTGTCATTGTGGGGCAGCGCATCTACATACGCTCTTGACAATATGCGGGTGAATCCTCATTTGGCGGTTTGTGACATCTTTGCCGACAGTGCATATACATCAAACATAGACGGGAAATACGAGAATACCCTTCGTTACGCCGACTCGATTCGCACGCACCTCAATGCATATTATCTCATTAT
>CAMJAO010000165.1 GCA_946403615.1 uncultured Prevotellaceae bacterium | reverse complement strand
CCAATCAGCATGATAAGCGAGATCTGCATGTAGATATCATTGTTGTGACCCGACCACTTCGTGAAGAGGAAAGCGCCCGCCAGACCGAAGGGGAGTGACAAAATCACGGCCAACGGCAACAGGTAACTCTCATACTGTGCGGAGAGGATGAGATACACGAACACGATACAAAGCAGGAAGATGAGCGCTGTAGAATTGCTTGACTCGGCCTCAGAACGTGTCAGACCAGAGAACTCATACACATAACCCTGCGGGAGGTTGGCTTCAGCCACTTCACCCACCGCTTTGATGGCCTCACCAGTGGAATAACCCTCGGCCACAGTGGCGGTGACGTTGATACTGGTGTACATGTTAAAGCGGTTGATGTTAGAAGGACCATAGACACGTTTCATCGAGCAGAACTCGGTGATAGGTGTCATGCCCGAAGGAGTGCGCACATAGATATTGCTCAAGCCCTCAGGACGCTCACGGCTTTCCACCTCAGCCTGAATCATCACGCGGAAGAGTTTACCATAAGCATTGAAGTTAGACGCATACATACCGCCATAATATCCCTGCAGGGTGCTCAGCACAGTCTGCGGTGTGATGCCGCTCTGTTTACACTTCGCCACATCCACGTCAATCATATATTGCGGATAAGAGGGGTTGTACGAGGTCTGGGCCGTCTGTATCTCGGGGCGCTTGTTGAGTTCTGCCAGATAGCCTTGAGTAATCTGGAAGAACTTGTTGAGGTCGCCACCCGTACGGTCCTGCATGACGATAGACAGACCGCTGTTGGCCGAGAAGCCCGGAATCATAGGCGGCGAGAAAGCTAGAATCTGCGCGTCTTTGATGCTGGCCGTCTGTTTGTAAATCATGCCGAGCACCGCCATGGCGCCCTCGGTGATGCCACGCTCAGAGAAGGGCTTCAGTTTGATGATAAACGTGGCCTGGTCGGAACCCTGACCAGCGATGAAGTTAAAACCCTGAATCTGCTCACGGCTCTGGATGGCAGTGTTGGAAGCCAACATGGCATCGACCTGGTCGATGACCTGGCGTGTACGAGCCACAGATGTCGAGGGAGGCATGGATATGGTACAGAAGAGCGTACCTGTATCCTCTTCTGGCACGAGACCCGTCTTGGTGGTGTTCAATCCATACACAAGCGCTGCGATACCGATAACGACGAAGAGGCCCGCCAGCAAGGGTTTGCGCACCAGTTTCTCGACACGAGTCTTGTATTTGCCCTGGATTTTCTCATAAGAAGTGTTGAAAGAGGTATGGAACCTCTTGAGCAGGCCCATCTTGCGCTCCGAGCCGTCCTCGTTTTTGGGTTTGAGGAAAATGGCACAGAGAGCCGGCGAGAGCGTCAGAGCGTTCAACGCCGAGATGAAGATGGACACCGCCATGGTAATACCAAACTCGCGATAGAAAGTACCCGAGGTGCCTCCGATGAACGACACGGGGATGAACACCGAGGCCATCACGAGCGTGATAGAGATAATGGCGCCCGAGATCTCATTCATGGCGTCGATAGAAGCCCTCAGTGCGCTCTTATAGCCCAGGTCGAGTTTTGCGTGCACAGCCTCGACCACCACGATGGCATCATCGACCACAATAGCGATGGCAAGCAAGAGGGCCGACAGCGTTAGCAAGTTGATGGAGAATCCGAAAATCTTCAGGAAGAAGAAGGTACCAATCAACGACACGGGTACAGCAATCAGCGGGATGAGCGTAGAGCGGAAGTCCTGCAAGAAGACATACACCACGAGGAACACAAGCGCCAGCGTGATGAAGAGCGTCTTGACCACCTCCTCAATAGAAGCGTAGAGGAATTCTGTCACGTCATAGTTGATGCGGTATTCCAATCCCGGTGGAAAGTTTTTCGCCTGCTCCTCGAGGGTGGCTTTCACCTGCTTGGCAATCTCGTTGGCATTGGAGCCTGCAATCTGCTGCACCATACCCATACAAGAGGGCTTGTTGTTGTTGCGCATCGACACGGAGTACTGCAATCCGCCGAGTTCCACGCGCGCCACATCCTTGAGTTTCAGCGTCTGTCCGTCGACATTGCTGCGGATGATGATGTTTTCATATTCCTCCGGGGTCTTCAGACGTCCGCGATAACGCATCGTGTACTCGTAAGCCACATCGCTCTGTTCGCCAAACGCACCAGGAGCCGCCTCGATGTTCTGCTCGGCCAGCGCCTGCGTGATGTCAGAGGGCATGAGGTTGTATTGCTTCATGACTTCCGGCTTGAGCCAGATACGCATGGAGTAATTTTTCATACCCGGGCTTTGCACATCACCCACGCCCTGGATACGCTTAATGGCAGGCACCACGTTGATGTTCGCGTAGTTAGTGATGAACTCATCATCGTAACGTCCGTCGGGCGAAGTCAGTGTGTACATCATGACCTGTGAGGTCTGACGTTTCATCACGGTGACACCCACTCGCGTGACCTCAGCGGGCAATAATGCCTGTGCCTGCGACACACGGTTCTGCACGTTGACGGCACACATATCGGCGTTGACACCCTGCCGGAACTGGATGGTAATGCTCGCCGAACCGTTGTTGGTGGCCGACGATGTCATGTATGTCATGTTCTCCACACCGTTGATACTCTCTTCGAGCGGTGCGAGCACGGAGTTTTTCACCGTTTCGGCATCAGCACCCTGATAGGCGGTGTGAACCACAACCGTTGGCGGTGCGATGTCGGGGTATTGTTCAATAGGCAGCGTGAGCAATCCGATGAAACCGAGGATGACAATCACCACGGAAATCACCGTAGAAAGCACCGGCCGCTTGATAAATCTCGTAAATGTCATAATTTATTGGTTTGAGATATGAGGTTTGAGATTTTTTATTTGCTGAACACTTCCTTCAGTTTGGATGCGTCGCCCTGGGCCTCACCCAGTTTTTCGGCGTCTTTCATCTTTTTCTCATACTGCTCGGGAGTGATGGGTTTGATGACCATCTTGTCCTGCAGTTTTGTGATACCGTTGGTCACATATTTGTCACCGATTTTCAGTCCAGATGTTACCACGTAGTTGCGGCCGTCGTTCTGGGGCTCAACAACAATCTCGGTATAGTTGACGATGCTGTCTTGGAGCACATAGACGAAATGCTTGTCCTGCACCTCCATGACGCAACTCTGCGGGATGACGATGGCATTGGCATTGTTGCGGGGGATGACGATAGAACCGGAGCCGCCGCTCTTGAGAAGACGCTCGGGGTTGGGGAACTGGGCTATCATCGACACCGAGCCGGTGCTCTGGTCAATCACACCGCTCACCTTTGTCACCCTACCCTCGTGGTTGTAGATGGAACCATCGGCCAGCATCAGTTTCACTGCCGGCAGGTTTTGGATGGCAGCGTTAGCACCGCCTGAAGCCTTGGTCATCTCGAGCAAGTCTTTCTCGGACATGGAGAAATAGACCTCCATGGTGCTGATGTTCGACACAGTGGTCAGCGGCTGCGGTGAGGAAGCACTCACCAGTGCGCCCACCTTATAGGGCAGATTGCCCACAACACCGCTGGCAGGGCTCTTGACATAGCAGAAGCTCAATGTCTCGCGGGCAGAAGCCAGTCCGGCCTGAGCCTGAGCGAGCGCTGCTTTCGCCTGATTGACCTGTGCCTGAGCGCTCTCGTATGTGTTTTTTGATGATTGCAACTCATAGTCGCCAATCACTTTGTTGTTGTGCAGTTGCTGGCTATTGTCATAAGTCAGTTTAGCGGTGTTCATCTGCGACGTGGCAGTGTTGACGGCAGCCTGAGCCTGATTGACGGCAGCCTGAGCCTGACGTACGGCAGCCTGATAGGTCTCGTTGTCGATGACAAAGAGCAATTGTCCTGCCGAAACAGTTTGTCCCTCTTGCACACACACGCGTGTGATGAAACCAGAAGCCTTCGGACGGATTTCCACGTCCTGAATACCCTTGATGGCTGCCGGGTAAGTGGTTTGGCTGGCAGCGTTCTGAGTGCCAACGGTCTGCACCGGGTACTCATTATCGCCAAAATTCATGCTGCCACCGCCGCCACAGGAAACCAACATGGCTGCCGCAGCGGCAATCATCAAAAATCTGTTCTTTTTCATACCTGAATTTATTTATATTTTAATAATCTTTTTATCCTCTTCTATAAAACGAGGGCATATGCCATTCAAATGAAAATAAGTCTAATAAAAAACTTGGAAACCAAATTGAGTTTTCAATCTGCAAAGTTAACTCATTATTTTCTGACAACGCCAATGCCACATTATTATTTAACATTATTTATACCCATCTCCTCAGCCTTCTCCAAGAGCAATTTCATGAGAGGCTCGCGCTCATTAGGAACACGGTTGTCAAGCACTGCATCCTTGAGATATTGTTTGAGTTCGCCTACCTCGCGCGAAGGTTTCAGTCCAAAGAGCGACATGATCTCATTTCCGTCAATACAAGGCTGCAAAAGCCGTTTATAGTCTTTGACCTTGAGGTCTTCGAGTTTCTCGCGTACAATGCGGAAATTATCAAGGAACCGTTGTTTTTTGACTTGATTTTTGCTGGTGATGTCGGCCTCGCACAAAATCATCAGGTCGTCGATATCGTCGCCGGCATCGCTGAGCAATCGCCTCACCGCGCTGTCGGTCACCTCGTCGTCGGCAATGGCTATGGGGCGCATGTGCAGTTCCACCATTTTCTGCACATATTTCATCTTCATGTCAAGCGGCAGTTTCATGCGGCGGAATATCTCGGGCACCATCTTGGCGCCAATGGCATTGTGGTTGTGGAAGGTCCATCCCACCTGAGGATCCCACCGTTTGCTCTTGGGTTTGCCGATATCATGAAAGAGCGCGGCCCAGCGGAGCCACAACGAGTCGGAGTGCTGCGCCACATTGTCGAGCACCTCGAGCGTATGATAGAAATTGTTCTTATGGGCACGTCCGTTGCGTGTATCCACCTTGTCGAGTTCCTCCAGTTCAGGAATGATGAGCGAGAGCAGTCCGCACCGCTGCAAATCGACGAAACCGATGCTGGGTGCTGATGTGCGGAGTATTTTGTTCAATTCATCGACGATACGCTCTCCGCTGATGATTTTGATGCGCTCGGCATTCCGCTCCAAGGCGTCGAAGGTTTCAGGGTCGATATCAAAGCGCAACTGTGTGGCGAAGCGGATGCAACGGAGCATGCGCAGCGGGTCGTCGCTGAAGGTGATATCAGGGTCGAGGGGGGTGCGGATAATGCCATCGTAGAGGTCGTCGATACCGCCGAAAGGATCGACCAACTCGCCAAAACGTTCACTGTTGAGGCAGATAGCCATGGCATTGATGGTAAAGTCGCGGCGGTTCTGATCGTCCTCGAGCGTGCCGTCCTCGACAATGGGTTTGCGCGACTCACGGTGATAGCTCTCACGTCTTGCCCCAACAAACTCCACCTCAGTA
>CAMJAO010000164.1 GCA_946403615.1 uncultured Prevotellaceae bacterium | reverse complement strand
AGGAAGAGTCACATCAAGGAGCCCTTTTGCAATATACTGATGTGGAATCAAGTTTTTTGAAGATATTCGAGCCCGGCACCATGTATCGATTGGGACAGATTGTCCGCCTGTCCCATATGAGAAGAAGAAGTGTTATCTGCTTATTATCCAGACTGATACGATTTGGTCTGATCAAGCAAGAATATCAAGACGACGGCCAATATCTCTACAGTATTCAGGTATAATAAGCCATGTAAAGAAAAAAAGTGTTTTCTTATGTTGTTTTTGTCAAAATAAATTAGTACATTTGCAAAAACGATAATAACAACCTAACCTAAATTGATTATGGAATTTTTTATAGCTATCAATGGCCAACAACAGGGACCATTCACGGTTGAAGCCCTTCGTGGCCAACACATTACGCCCGACACACTGGTATGGGCACAAGGTATGAGCAATTGGATGCCTGCTTCACAAGTGGGCGAGTTGCAATCCCTTTTTAGCCAAGCCCAGTATCAACAACCTGCAAACATGGGCGGGTCACCCTATCAGCAGGCTGGACCTCAGCAACCTGCAGCGGATATGATTGCAAAACCCGTAGAGGATGTGACAAGTTCTCTCGACGATGGCAGTATTTATCGTAAATGGATGCCAACCGTGTATCTCGTTTTAGGATTTGTGGCATGTATTTTACCAGTACTGTACATTATCAAAATAGCCGGTCAAGATAGGATAAGCGGCTTAATGATAGTTGTGGCTGTTGTAAACATTATCGTATTCCTAGCCGCCGGCATTATTGCTTTGTTCTACTGGATGAACCGCAGGAAAACCGTGAAAGCACTTATCGATAACCCCGAAACAAGCACGTTGCAAATAGTTGGACATTTTCTCCAATCGATCGGTGAATGTCTTGGAGTGCTTTACTACGGCAGCATGTCTGTAGCGGCAATTATCACAGGTGTTTTCGGCGGAATTGCAGGAAAATTACGCTTTGGTGACATCATTTCCAACAGTTTGGGAGGGGCGGCGGAAAATATCATCATTGGTGTGATTGTTCTCTGCTTAGGACGTTTCTTGGGCGAAATTGCAAAGAAAACGAGAAAAGAGGAATAATGCTTTAGAAATGAAAATAATTAAAGACATACCCGCGCTTATGAAGTGCGGGTATGTCTTTATTATAAGATAAGGCCAATATGGTCTTAAAAGACATGAAAGACGTTTTCAGTCGAGTGAAAACCGGTGTGGACGAGATGCTGGATGGGGAACGGGATCCATGCCTGATGCGCCAGAAGATGGAGAATATGCCCCACCAGCAATGCCACTGTATTTCATGTAGCGTTGACGCACAAGGGCTACATAATTATACGTTTCAGTGCCACGCATATAGCCATATTTCACAACTGGGTCTTGATAGAACCGCGGTTCACTGAGTTTGAGAATAAACTGAGACACATCTGACCATCTGTACGGGTCGCCTCCATATTTTCTGGTCAATGCCATCGCATCTCTCACGTGACCATTGCCGCCATTGTAACAAGCCAGCATAAAGTTAAGCCGTTCGTCGGCACTGCGTACATCTGAAAGAGTTGCAAACAACTGGCGTATATAGCGGGCTGAAGCAGAAACATTAGCCTCTGGATTGAAGATACTGCCTCCTGATAGCCCCATAGCGGCAGCAGTGGAAGGCATAAGTTGCATCAGGCCGCATGCACCGGCCCAAGATTTAGCATTAGGATCAAAACATGACTCCTGATATGCGAGTGCCGCCAACAAGCTCCAATCAACGCCTGCCACAGAAGCATATCGTTGAAAAAGATGGTCATAATTAGATATGACACCCTTCGCCTCACTGATGACAGGTTGATAGACATGGCGTTGAACACTGCGTTCAGAGAAAACATAATCTTCGAAATCGTGCACACGTTTCACAAATTTCGGCTGATACCATGCCGTGAGAGTATCGGCCAATTGTCTGTTGTCATCTTTCACAGCCCAATGTACACCGAGCGAGTCAGAACCCGCCCCACATGAAATCAACTGATGAGCCTTGGCAATTTCATCGGGTAAAGGAAAAACCATGACATCTGCATCGCCGCGTTTCAGGCGATTGATCATCTCCATCGTATCCTTACATAATTCAACACGTAAAGTGACCCCTAAATCTTTCGCAAACAATTGACACAACAAATATTGGGTACCGAATCCGTGTCCATGATAATCATAGTAATTGTCAGGACTTGAAATGGTGAGCATAATCATCTCGCCGTTGGTGACAATGTCGCTGAGCGAGAACTGTCCGTCATCGGTCTGTTCTTCTCCTACCATCGTACCCCACGGAGTGGTTTTCTTCTCATTGCCCGTACATGACAGCAATAAGACAACAAAACAAATAAAAATGAAGAATCTATTCACTTTTTTCCCCTTACGGTGTCATTTTGGTTACAAAAGTACTACATTTCTTGTAAAATCGGTGGAAAAGGCGTAATTTTGCATGATTTTTCATAGAAAGAGTAATAAATGTTAAGAATTGCAGTACAATCGAAAGGCCGTCTATACGACGACACCATGAACCTGCTCAGTGAGGCAGACATCAAAATCAGCAAGAGCAAGCGAACGCTTTTGGTTCAATCAGAGAATTTCCCATTAGAGGTGCTTTACTTGCGCGACGACGATATTCCCCAAAGTGTGGCTTCGGGCGTTGCCGATGTGGGTATCGTCGGTGAAAACGAGTTTGTTGAACGCGGCGAAGACGCTGATTTGATATTCCGTCTTGGATTCAGCAAGTGTCGTTTGTCAATTGCCATTCCTAAAGAAATCGACTACCCTGGCGTGGAATGGCTTGAGGGCAAGAAAATAGCCACATCATATCCTAATATCTTACGTCAATATCTTAATGCCCACAACGTAAACAGCGAAATACACGTCATCACAGGCAGTGTGGAAATTTCACCGGGGATCGGGTTGGCCGACGGCATTTTCGACATCGTAAGCAGCGGGAGCACACTGGTAAGCAACAACCTGCGTGAGGTAGAAATAGTGATGAAGAGCGAAGCCGTGCTGATAGGTCATAAAGGCATGAATGAGGAGAAACGGAAGATACTAAACGAGGTGCTTTTCCGTATAGAAGCGGTACGGCAGGCAGAAGACAAAAAATATGTTCGTATGAATGTGCCAAAAGACCGTCTGCAAGAAATCATCAGTGTATTGCCTGGTCTGAAGAGTCCCACCATTATCCCTCTGGCAGACGATCAGTGGTGCTCGGTACACACCGTGTTAGACCAGAAACGTTTCTGGGAGATCATTGGAAAGCTGAAAGAGTTTGGCGCACAAGGCATTCTTGTGACACCGATTGAGAAGATGATTCTTTAACTTTGATATTTGAGGTTTGAGGTTTATAATATGAATATTTACAGATACCCTGATGTTGATGAATGGCAGTCGCTGTGCGAGCGTCCGCATTTAGATGCGAGTGCCCTGCATGCGACAGTGAGCAGTGTATTGGACGACATCCGACAAAACGGCGACGAGGCCGTGAAGCGCTATGAGGAAAAATTTGACCATGTAAGACTGTCGAGTCTCATTGTCACACCTGCAGAGATTGAAGAGGCACAGCAATTGGTGAGCGATGACCTGAATTCGGCATTGACACTCGCCTATCATAATATCCGAAAATTTCATGAGGCGCAGTTGTTCCATGGCGAGAAGATAGAGACATCGCCTGGTGTTACCTGTTGGCAAAAGAGTGTTCCCATCGAAAAAGTGGGACTCTATATCCCCGGGGGAACGGCACCGCTGTTTAGCACGGTGTTGATGTTGGCCACACCAGCGAAGACTGCCGGTTGTCGTGAGATTGTGCTTTGTACACCTCCTAACCGTGAAGGCAAGGTACATCCCGCTATCCTTTGCGCCGCCCATATCGCTGGGGTGAATAAGATATTCAAGGCTGGCGGGGTACAAGCCATCGGAGCCATGGCCTACGGCACGGAAAGTGTTCCCAAAGTATATAAGATATTCGGTCCAGGCAATCAATATGTAATGGCAGCCAAACAGCAAGTGAGCCAAGACTGCGTGGCGATTGACATGCCCGCTGGTCCGTCGGAGGTATGTGTTGTTGCAGACGCCACGGCCAATCCTGTATTTGTCGCTGCCGACCTGTTGTCACAGGCAGAGCACGGTATCGACTCTCAAGTGATGCTTATTTGTACAGACGAACAACAGATAATATCCGTGACCAAAGAACTGGAACATCAATTGGCTGAATTGCCTCGCAAAGACATCGCCGCACAAGCATTGGTGAACAGTAAAATTATCCTTGTGAAGGACACTCGAGAGGCCATGGCGCTGAGCAATGTTTATGCACCGGAACATCTGATATTGAACACTGCGGATTATGCCGAATTGGCCGAATTGGTGGTAAATGCCGGGAGTGTGTTCTTGGGACCTTGGGCCTGTGAAAGCGCCGGTGATTATGCGAGCGGAACCAACCACACATTGCCCACACACGGATGGGCAACGGCTTATAGCGGGGTCAATCTTGACAGTTTCTGCCGTAAGGTCACTTTCCAAGAACTATCGCAGGAGGGAATCAGCCACATCGGAACCGCGGTGGAACGCATGGCTACCGATGAAGAACTTGCAGCCCACTGCAAAGCCATGCTCGTCAGACGGTTAAAAATTGAGGATTGATAATATAATTCTTAACCAACGAACTTAAGATAGAACAATTTTCCTCGACTACATACAACTCGGATTTTACGAAATACTAATTAGATAACAGGGGTAAACAATAAATCAATCGAATTCAACGATTTTGAAAAAGTTGTTGTATGCTAAGCACTAAACCATTTACAATAAACCGCAGTAAATGAAATCATTAGAAGAATTGGTTAGGCCAAATATATGGCGACTGAAGCCGTATAGCAGTGCACGTGACGAATATTCGGGCAGCGATGCGCATGTGTTTCTTGATGCCAACGAGAATCCCTATAATAAACCTGTAAACCGCTATCCCGACCCGTTGCAGAAAGATCTGAAACGGTTGATCGCCAACGTGAAAAATGTGGGTGAAGACGAGATTTTCCTTGGCAATGGCAGCGACGAGGCCATCGATTTGGCCTACCGTGTATTCTGCGAGCCAGGAAAAGACAACGTGGTCGCTATCGAGCCGACCTACGGCATGTATAGAGTCTGTGCCGATATCAATGACGTGGAATATCGTGCAGTTAAGCTGGATGAGCGTTTTGAGATGAATTCCTGGGAACTGCTGAAAGCATGTGACGAGCAGACCAAACTGATATGGTTGTGTTCGCCGAACAACCCTTCGGGCAACTGCCTTGATCCTAAAGAGATTGAGACGGTGCTCAACACATTTTGGGGCATTGTCATTATCGATGAGGCATATGGCGACTTCACAGGCAAGCCCCAATGGCGCTCGCTGTTGCATAAATACCCGAACATGATAGTGCTCAACA
>CAMJAO010000163.1 GCA_946403615.1 uncultured Prevotellaceae bacterium | reverse complement strand
GACTGGCTCGGTGAATGCTTCCATCGAACGGCGGTCTTTCTTGGTGGGACGCCCGGTGCCGCGGGCGCGGTCAACGAATCCGCTGATGCGGCTCATCTCCAAAATCTCGTATTGTTTGGGGTCGGTCACATTCTCGTAGATACCGGGCAGAAGTTTGGCCCCCACGCGCTGCTCGATGCATTTGATGACGCGAAACGAATAAGTCACGGGCGGTTTTCTCACATCGACCACTTCGCCCTCTTTGAGCATTCGTGAGGGTTTCACATTCATGCCACCGATGGTGACACGCCCGTTTTTACAGGCGTCGGCGGCGATGGAGCGGGTCTTGAAGATGCGTGCCGCCCAAAGCCATTTGTCGATTCTCGCTTCTGTCATGTGGGATTATGAGGTTTTTCCGGGTTCTTCGGATTTTTCGGATGTTCCGGATTCTCCGGGTTTTCCAGATGTTCCGGATTTTTCTGCTTTGCCGGGCTTTTTGTTGAATTGGTTCATGGTAATGTTGACACCTGCGAGTACGAAACTGCGTATGATGTCTTGAGCAGTTTCGAAGGCAGGTTGCATGACAAGCATCTCGTCGGAAGTGAAGTCACCCAGCACATAATCCACCTGTCCGCCCATGGGATAGTCATTGCCTATACCCACGCGCAGGCGTGCATAAGCCTGGCCTATCAGTTGTTGGATATGACCCAGCCCGTTGTGCGTTCCGGCCGATCCTTTGCCCTTGAGTCTGAGCGAACCCAGAGGCAGCGACAGGTCGTCGACTATGACCAGCAACCGGCTCTCGTCGATGTTCTCTTTGTTGAGCCAATAGCGCACGGCATTGCCGCTGAGGTTCATGTAGGTGGTCGGTTTCAGCAGGATGAGTTTGCGTCCTCTGAGTGTTGTCTCAGCCACATAACCATAGCGTTTGTCTTCGAAAACAATATTGGACGCCTTCGCGAAAGCGTCCAATATCATAAATCCTGTGTTGTGGCGGGTGTTGGCGTATTCGGCGCCGGGGTTGCCCAGGCCCACAATCAAATACTTGTCCATGCGTCAGAATTATTCTGCTGCAGCCTCTTCCTCCTCGGTGCTGGCGCTTGCCAGAGAAGCGGCACGTGTCATCTTGATGGAGCACACGATAACCTCTTTCGGAGTGGCAATCTCGAGACCCTCGAAACTCAGGTCGCCCACCTTGATGCTCTTGCCGATGCGCAGGTCGGTGACATCCACGTCGAGATGCTCGGGAATCTTCTGGAAGGGAGCAGTGACATTGATCTTGCGGATAGAGAGGTTCATACGACCACCGTCGCGCACACCCTGAGCCAGACCGGTCAGACGTACGGGGATACCGATGGTGATGGGTTTCTCCTCATGGATTTCAAAGAAGTCGACGTGCAGCACAGCGTCTGTCACGGGGTGGAACTGCAACTCTTTCAGCACTGCGGTGTGATGCTTACCGTCGATGTTGAGGTTGATGACATAGATGTGGGGTGTGAACACGACCTTGCGGAGGTCAGTTGCCAGGATAGCGAAGGCGAGAGCCTCGGGCTGTCCGTTTTCACCTTTTTTCTCACCATAGAGGTTGCAGGGCACATAGCCTTCTTTGCGAAGTTGCTTGGTGGCTTTTTTGCCGACCTCTGTACGGGCTTTACCGTTTAATGCAAATTCTTTCATTTTTTGTGTTACTCTAAATTAAGTTGTTTTATCATGCTTAATTCGCCATCACACGATGCGTTAAAAAAGCGGTGCAAAGGTACGCCTTTTTTGCGAAACAAGCAAGTAATCTCCAAAAAAACGCAGAAAAACGTACCTTTTTCTTGGTTATTACGAGTAAATATGCTATTTTTGCAAAATAAATATGAAAGAAACACACCTTTAACCAATACATTCCAAGATGATTAATAGGGAATTGATAAGAATAAAGATAGTTCAGTTAACCTACGCTTACTATCAAAATGGTAATCATAACATGAATAACGCCGAGAAGGAACTGATGTTCAGCCTCTCGAAATCATATGATTTGTATAATTACCTTCTTCTGCTCATCGTGGCCATTAATAAAGAGATGCGACACCGCGTGGAGGTATATACAACCAGAGCCAAGCGTGAGGGGACACCTGTGCCATCGGAGAAATTTGTCAACAACCGCTTTGCATTGCAGTTAGAAAACAACGCCATGCTGCTCGACTATGTCGATGCGAAAAAACTCTCTTGGAATGACGATATTGAGACGGTGCGCCGGTTGTGCAACACCATAGAGCAAAGCCAGATGTATCAGGAGTACATGGCCAGCGACGAGGATGACTATGAGGCCGACCGTGAGTTGTGGCGGAAAATCTATAAGACGCTGATATCCGACAACGACGACCTCGACGCACTGTTGGAAGAGAAGAGCCTGTACTGGAACGATGACAAGGAGGTGGTCGATACTTTCGTGCTCAAGACCATCAAGCGGTTTGATGAGAAATCGTCGGCCAAGCAGCCCTTGCTGCCGGAGTTCAAAGACGAGGAAGATAAGATTTTCGCCCAGAAACTGTTCCGCGCAGCCATTCTCAATGCCGATGAGTATCAGCACTATATGAGCGAGATGTCGCGCAATTGGGATTTCTCCCGTCTGGCTTACATGGACATCGTCATCATGCAGATAGCCATCGCCGAGATGCTCACCTTCCCCGGCATTCCCGTGAGTGTGACCATCAATGAGTATGTGGATTTGGCCAAACTGTACAGCACGCCCAAGAGCGGCGGTTATATCAACGGCATGCTCGACGCCATCGCCCGCTATCTGGTAGAAACGGGCCGGATGATGAAACAGTTGAAGAAATAAGAAGTAAAAAATCAATCATTAAATTATAAAAGTATGTATACACATTTATTGTTAGCCGCAGAGGGTGGAGCAGCCGCCTCAGGCGATGCAGCCGCCCCTCAGGGTGGCGGTATGGGATTCCTTATCATGATGGTCGCTATCTTTGCCATCATGTGGTTCTTTATGATTCGTCCGCAACAGAAGAAGCAGAAACAAATCAGAGAATTCCAGAATGCGCTGAAGGAAGGTGCAAGCGTAGTGACCGGTGGCGGTATCTATGGCACCGTGAAACGTATTGATAATGAAAGAAACAAGATTGAGGTGGAGATAGCCAAAGGCGTGGTCATCGAAGTGGACCGCTCGTTTGTCTATGCTGATGCCAACGCCACTCAAGTGCAAGGCGCAAAATAACACCGATGGACAAGCCGAAAACCGGTATATATCAAACAGTCAGGGACTTCTTATTCCGTTTGCTGAATAAGGAGTTTCTGATTTTTTTGTTCTTTTTGGCGCTCAGCGGTATTTTCTGGCTCGCCATGACGCTCAACGAGACCATGGAGAAGGAGATTTCCATACCGCTGGAGGTCACCAATGTGCCTAAAGACGTGATGATCACGTCGGAAATCCACGACACCCTGAAAGTGACCGTA
Organism: uncultured Prevotellaceae bacterium; assembly: GCA_946403615.1. GTDB lineage: Bacteria > Bacteroidota > Bacteroidia > Bacteroidales > Bacteroidaceae > Prevotella. The sequence goes on along the minus strand of CAMJAO010000163.1, from coordinate 2,027 downwards.
CGCGACAAAGGATATACCATCGGCTCGTATGTCTATGGGAATAGCATCCAGCCCGTAAAAGTCAATTTCGCCAATTATGCCCGCTCTGGAGGGCATGGCGTAGTGACCACGGCCGACCTTCTCAAACTGGTGAGAAACCAGTTGGACAAATCCACGTCTATCGTGACAATCAAACCCGAGAAGTTTGTAATTTATTACAATTTCGGCAACAAAGAGACTCGTCCTGTAGTTGTGAACGGAAAGGTGACCGCCGGCACGAACTATTTCATTTCCGAACAGAAGGTGTCGCCTGAACAGGTGACTGTCTATGCGTCTGAAGAGGTGATGAAAAACATCAAGTCGGTGATGACCGCACCCGTGAACGACCTGAGAAATCTGACCGAAGACCCGGAGAAACGCGTAGTCAAACTGGAACCGATAGCCGGTGCGAAGTTTGACCCTGACCAAGTGACTCTTGAGGTGAAGGTCGATGTGTATCAGAATGACTCTATCGAGGTGCCCGTCACTGTGGTGAACGCGCCCGAGGGCAGGTCGATAGTCGTCGTGCCGTCTATCGTCAAGGTGCATTATGTGCGGCCCAGCAAAGCCAAAGCCAAGTTCAGGGCGACGGACTTCAGGGTCGAGGCCGATTACGGGGAGATGGGAACGCCGAGCAGCAAGTGCCGCTTGAAGGTGAAATCCATCAATCCTGCCGCCAAGACACCTAAGCTGGAGGTGGAAGAAGTGAATTGCATCATCAAACAATGACCGACGGCAAACCACTGAAAATAGCCATTACGGGAGGCATAGGCAGCGGAAAATCGTATGTCTGCGCCCGTCTGAAGGCGCATGGCATCGACATCTACGATTGTGATGCCGCCGCAAAACGGCTGATGCGTTCGTCGGCGACACTCAAACGCCAGTTGCGCGAGACCGTGGGCGACGACGTCTATGTCAAGGGCCGGCTCAACAAGGCGCGAATGGCGCAATATCTGTTGGCCTCTGACGACAACGCGCGCCGCATCGACGGCATCGTGCATCCCGCCGTGGCACAAGATTTCATCCGCTCGGGTTATGACTGGATGGAATGTGCCATCCTCTTTGAGAGCGGATTTGACCGGCTGGTCGATTTCATCGTCTGTGTGGATGCGCCCGCCGAAGTGAGAATGCGTCGGGTGATGGAGCGCGACGGTATTACAGCCGAAAAAACAGCCGAATGGATGGGCCGCCAATGGCCGCCTGAGGAGGTTCGCCGCCGCAGCCATTTCGTCATCGTCAATGACGGCATCGCAGATCTCGACCAGCAAATCGCCACCCTGCTCGATAAGCTCAATAGCATCAAAGATCCTAAGGACCCTAAGGCTCTTAACGACCTTACAGCCCCAAATACCCTTAAAACCCAAAAATAATATAAATATTTTCAATCACAATGCAAAAAACCATTCTTTCAATAGCCGGCAAACCAGGGCTTTATCAACTGGTTTCAAGAGGTAAGAACAATCTGATAGTCGAGGCGCTTGACGAAACCAAGAAGCGCATGCCCGCCTTCGCCACCGACCGGGTGACATCATTGGCCGACATCGCCATGTACACCGACGCCGAGGATGTGCCCCTGATGACTATCCTCGCTGCCATACGCGACAAAGAGGAGGGCAAGGTCTGCTCGCTCAATTTCAAGAAATGCTCGTCGAAGGAGCTGCGCGACTATTTTTCGACCGTACTGCCCGACTTCGACCGCGAGCGCGTGCACGACAGTGATATCCGCAAACTCTTTACTTGGTACAATATCCTCATCAACAACGGCATCACCGATTTCGAGGAGGAGATGCAACCTACAGAAGGCGACAATATCGACGACAGACAAGAGAAGACGGAGGAGTAAGATATGAATCTGACCGAACGTTTTATCAAATATACACAGTTTGACACTCAGTCGAGCGAGGAGAGCCAGACCGTGCCTTCCACCTCTAAACAACTCATCTTTGCCGAGTATCTGAAGAAAGAACTCGAAGACGAGGGCTTCGACGATGTGGAGATGGACGACAAAG
>CAMJAO010000162.1 GCA_946403615.1 uncultured Prevotellaceae bacterium | reverse complement strand
TCGTCGGGGCAGACATTCTGCAAGTCACCCACGAAGAAGATGGCATCGGCCTGTTGCGCATTGATGCTGTCGTAAGCCTCGCGAAGCATCGACGCACGACTGCCCGTAAAACTGCCCACATGAGCATCGGAGAATAGCACGATGCGATAGCCGTCGAACGCAGCGGGAAGGTCTTTGAACGAAAGTTCCAACCTGTTGACTTCAAATGTGTTAAAGCCCGTCGTTAACCCATAGATTGAGACATAGGCCGTAAAGAAAGCCATGATCAGACCAACCAGATTGCCCCAATTATTACGAGAATGGAACAACCGAGCCACCCCGCGGCCGATGACCGAAAAAATCATAAATGCCAATTTCGTGCACACCAACAGGCCGAACATTGCGATATAGACGGTAAACACCGTATAGTTGCCGGGTGCGAAATGACGAGAAGTGGCCATGTAGAGCGTGAACACTATCATCACCAACATGGGGATGAACCACATCAGTTTTTTCGACGGCGCCCACTTCTTCGGCCTGATATATTGTTTGAAGATATACAGGTCGGGGATGATAATCAATATCAGATATAATAATATATTTTTCGCTATCATCTATATATTTAGCACACACTCGCTATTTGCCGTGATCCGCAGCTGCGAGAAACAGCTCGTGATTAAAAACAATTGTGAACGGTTGAATTATGAATTATTTAATGAACTTTTTCATCAGTGGGAGCGGGATGCCCCGGCGGCGGGCATAATCCTCCAACTGGTCGATGCCGATAGGTCCGAGGTCGAAGTAGCGGGCCGCAGGATGGGCAAACATCAGTCCCGACACGGAGGCATGGGGCCGCATGGCACCGTTTTCAGTCAGTCGGATGCCAATACTTTTCATGTCAATCAGGCGGTCGAGCAGAAAATTCATACTCGTATCTGGCAGTGAGGGATACCCCACGGCGGGCCGTATGCCCTGATATTCCTCACGGTGTAACTGACTGATGTCGAGATGCTCATCGGGCGCATAGCCCCAATAACGGCGGCGCACCTCCTCGTGCATTTTCTCGGCGGTAGCCTCTGCCACGCGGTCGGCCAATGTCTGCGCTAGGAGTGTGAGATACGGATCGTCTGCATGACGCTCCTCCATTCTCACATCGACGGTGGCGGCAAAGACACCCACGCGGTCGGTCACGCCCGACGACAACGGTCTGACAAAATCGGCCAGGCACAGACATTTTCCATCACGGGAAGGACTCTGCTGACGCAACATCGGCAGTCTCATGCCATTGACAATCAGGTCATCGCCGTCGCTGTTCGCATCGAAAACGCCAAATACGGCATAAGACTGACAGACAGCATCCATCTGGTGCAACAACTGCACCGCATCTTCACGCAGACGCAAGCGCTCCTCTTCAGAGCGGCCTGACATCCCCCACGCATGGTCGAAATAGAGCCAATTGATATATGGCTCCACCTCCGACAACTGATATGACACCACCTTGTTCATGCGCATCAGTCATTTATACGGAAACGGACCTCCTGCCCTCTTACATCAGGACAGAAGGCACCTTGACGATAAACCGCAGTGCCATTGCAGTAGGTATATTCCACCCGCCAGCGGAAGGTATGACCCTCCAAAGGACTCCAACCGCATTTGCTTTGTATCACTTGGGGGGTGACAGTCCATGGTGAATCCGGCCGCACGATGACGATATCAGCCTGATAGCCGGGACGCAAGAATCCACGGCGGCAGACGGAAAAGAGACGGGCGGGATTGTGACACATCAACTCCACCATCCGCTCAATGGGAATCACTCCCTCATCGACCAATTGCAACATCGCCGGCAGTGAGAACTGCACCATCGGCATGCCCGAGGCGGCACGTGCGCACCCGCCCTCTTTGTCTTTCAACAGATGGGGAGCATGATCGGTGGCGATAGTTGTAATGCGCCCGTCGGTCAAAGCCTGCCGGAGAGCTGAGCGGTCCACGGCTGTTTTCACGGCAGGATTGCACTTGATGCGTGTGCCCAACCGCTCGTAATCGGCATCCGTGAAGAGCAAATGCGCCACCACGGCTTCGGCGGTTATCTTCGGCAATCCGGCATCATCAGAAGTCGGTGCGAACAATTCCAACTCGCGCTTTGTGGTCAGGTGCGCCACATGCAAGCGGGCACCGTATTTTTTCGCCAATTCCACCGCCAAGGAGGAAGACAGCCAACAAGCCTCTGTGCTGCGAATTTCCGCATGATGTGCGACATCAGGGTCGTCGCCATAGACACGTCGCGCTTCCGCCATGTTGTGATTGATGACAGCGGTGTCCTCGCAATGCGCCATGAGCGGCAACGGCGAGCAACGGAAGATCGTCTCCAACGCCTCGCGGCGGTCGACCAGCATATTGCCGGTAGAAGAGCCCATGAACAGTTTGACCGCCGGTATGCGGTGAATATCCAGTTGGGGATAGAGCGCCGTATTGTCGTTGGTGGCGCCAAAATAGAAGGAGTAGTTGACATGGCTTTCTCGGGCGGCACGACTGAACTTATCCTCGAGCGTCTCGAGTGTCGTGGTCTGCGGTACCGTATTGGGCATGTCGAAATAAGTGGTGACGCCACCGTATGCGGCGGTACGGCTCTCCGACTCGATGTCGGCTTTTTGTGTCAGACCCGGCTCACGAAAATGCACATGACTGTCGATGACGCCCGGCATGACATAACACCCTGCAGCATCTACGACCTCGTCGCAGTCGCCGCAGGGCATCTTTTCAGTCTCAAAGACCTGTTGTATTTTTTCGCCAACAATCAAAATCGAGCCGCGGAAAACACGGCCCTCATTGACGATGACTCCGTTAGTAATCAGTGTTTTCATGGGCGCTGCTCCCAGTTATTGAACAGGTGCCGGATTGTTATTTATCCCATTGACGGGAGCGGTGTCCAAGCCCAGTTCCCGGCGCTGGTTCATATCTGCCTCGCTCAAATAATGCTTGACATAGGGGTGTGACTTGAACGTATCACCCGTCTTACTCATCACCTCGACAATCCAAGGCATCATCACCTGATAAGGATAATTGCGGGTAGCGAGATAGAAGATGCCCGGGCCGAGCACATTATCGGCATTGTTCACGATAAATCCCGTGACCAGACTGTCCATCTTCTGAGTCACTTTCACCGCCTCCATCTCAATATCCCGGCTTTTCTGCATAAGATCGCGCTCCACCTGCACCATGTCAAGACCGTCCATAATGGCCTGTGAATGGAGATGTGGCAACTCCTCCATCTTACCCTGCAACTGCTCAAACTGATATTCCAGACTGTCATGGCTCTTCAAGAAGACACTGAGTTGCTCGTTGTAATAAGTGCCCTGCAAGGTGGGGATGCGCGGTCCGATTTTCACCGAGATGTCGCCCTCCTCCAAAATCACTGGCACACCGCCACTGTTGTTGTTGATAAACATAATGGCCATGGCAACCGAGTCTCTCGAGCCAGTGAAATGGAATTTCCCGTGCACGACCTCGCAAGAGTCGATGGCTTTGTCGCCCTCGATAGTCCGCAAGAAAAGTTGCTGATTATCGCCGAGATTGGCCCCGTCGGCCGTACCGCTGATTTGATAGGAATAACCCGCACAGGATACGAAGACAGCCATGGAGAACACGGCGAAAAGTATTCGATTCATATCTGAGTAGATGTGTTTGTGATTTGCCACGGTTATGATTGATTGGATGATTGTTGTTCTTTTTGTTTTGCCAGTTCACTGGATATGCGGTATGTGGAGTACATCTCGAGCATGGCTGCCACCAGCAGGGGAATGACCCACTTGTTGTAAACGTAAGCGATATAGGTGTGCCAGTCGGAGAACAGGGGCGCGAGGAAATGATAAACGGAGTCGGCCATCAGCACTCCGGCAAGGAGGAAGAACACATTGGCTGTGAGTTTCATCCTTCTCAACCGGCGGACGACGAAATCCGTCCCCTCATATTTCTGCCGCCACTGCATGGCTCCGTAGAGCAATGCTCCGGCGATGAACACCCAGCACACGACAGGCTGCAACACCATGAAGGCATAGCATCCGGCACTCACCACCATCATCAACCCCCCGATGAGGAGGAGGACACTCTCTGTTTTGGTCAGTTGGCGCATCATCCTTCAGTTATTCGTTGTTATCGTCTGACAGCATGAAAATATCCTCGTCGTCAGTCTTCATGAAATAGCGTTCACGGGCAATTTTCTCAATGGCTCCAGGATTTCTCTCCAACTCGTTCAGGCGGATGGAGTCGGCATTGTATTTCGCCTGCAAAGAGTCAATCTGGCTGTTCAGTTCTTTGATCTGCCGGCTGAGTTTGCGCCCGTTCCACATGCTGTTTTCGCCGACGAACCCTATGAGGATCACACCGACGACAATGACTATTAGATATTTATATCGGCTGAAAAGCCTTCCTAATCGCTGGATAAATTTCATACGAATTATTATCTCACATCATCACGGCAAATACACGCCCCGCCGTCGGTATGATAACCATCCGACAGAGGCGTTCTGCACCGCTTTCTCAAAATCATGTGCAAAAATAGTGAATGTGCGAGAGAAAAGCATCTTTTTTAGTGTTAATCAAATAAAAATCTTGCTAAAAAGAGGTTATCCGCTCTGATTAGTCGAATAAATGGAGTGCCCTCGGGCAGAAATCCTGCAAATTTGAGCAAAGCGAACAAATACATAGACCTCGGAACCAACGGTCATCGGCCACGAAGGGGGAAAGATAAAAACCCAAATAAATTTGGTTTTCACCGAATTTTGTCGCGACTCAGCAGAATCATGCAAGCATATTCTGCTTTCGCTGCTCCAAGATTTGATTTTCACCGAATTTTGTCACGACTCAGCAGAATCATGCAAGCATATTCTGCTTTCGCTGCTCCAAAATTTGGTTTTTCTCTCGCTTATTCGTAACTTTTCATAAGTTACTTCCGCTCGGAAAAACCCAAATAAATTTGGTTTTTCTCTCGCTTATTCGTAACTTTGCAGTCCATTCATTATTTTTACCATGGAATATATCGTATCTGCCAGAAAATACCGTCCGATGACGTTCGACTCCGTTGTCGGACAGAGCGCACTGACCACGACATTGAAAAATGCGGTGAAAAGCGGCAAACTGGCTCACGCATTCTTGTTCTGCGGACCGCGCGGCGTGGGTAAGACCACCTGCGCGCGTATCTTCGCCAAGGCCATCAACTGCATGAACCCCACTGCCGACGGCGAGGCCTGCAACGAATGTGAGAGTTGCCAGTCGTTCAATGAGCAACGGTCATTCAACATCTTTGAACTGGACGCCGCGAGCAACAACTCCGTAGAGAACATCAAGACGCTGATGGAGCAGACACGCATACCGCCGCAGGTGGGCAAATACAAGGTGTTCATCATCGACGAGGTGCACATGCTCTCCACAGCGGCCTTCAACGCATTTCTCAAGACGCTGGAGGAGCCGCCCTCGTATGTCATCTTCATCCTAGCCACT
>CAMJAO010000161.1 GCA_946403615.1 uncultured Prevotellaceae bacterium | reverse complement strand
TCCATTCTAATTCTCCCCAAAAGAAGATTGTTATTAATGGAGTGTTGTCTTTAACTTCCTAAACTTCTTTAACTTCTCAATCTTCCCACTCTTCCCCAACTCCTTCCCTCGATAAAAATATCTCAAATAATGAAAATAACCGGTTCTGAGGCACTGATGCTCGCCCTGAAAGCTGAGGGGGTAAAAACCATCTTCGGCTATCCCGGCGGTGCCATCATGCCCGTCTACGACGCACTTTACGATTACACCAGAGGCGAGAAGAAAGCGTTTGACCATATACTCGTCCGTCACGAACAGGGGGCTGCACATGCCGCCGAGGGATTTGCCCGTGTGTCGGGCAAAGTGGGCGTGGCTCTTGTGACCAGTGGTCCCGGTGCGACAAATACGCTCACCGGTGTGGCTGATGCCATGATGGATTCTACGCCCATTGTCGTCATCGCTGGTCAGGTGGGTGTTGCCGCATTGGGCACCGATGCTTTCCAGGAGGTGGACCTTGTTGGTGTGGCTCAACCCATCTCGAAATGGAGTTACCAGATACGTCGAGCTGAGGATATCGCTTGGGCTGTAAGCCGCGCTTTTTATATCGCCCGTAGCGGTCGTCCCGGACCCGTGGTACTCGACTTCCCCAAAAACGCTCAGACGGAAAAAGTTGATTTCCAGCCTGAAAAGGTCGATTTCGTGCGCTCATACGTTGCCTATCCCAAACTCAACGCTGAGGCCGTGAAACAGGCTGCGCAACTCATCAATAATGCAAAGAAGCCCTTGGCACTCGTCGGACAAGGCGTCGAACTGGGACATGCCCAAGAGGAACTGAAAGCGTTTCTCGAAAAAGCCGATATCCCTGCAGGACGTACCATGCTCGGACTCAGTGCGCTGCCTTCCAATCATCCCCTTAATGTTGGTATGCTTGGTATGCACGGAAATTTCGCCGTCAACTTGAAAGAGCAGGAGTGCGACGTGTTGATTGCTATCGGCATGCGATTCAGCGACCGTGTCACCGGTAACCTGAAAACATATGCAAAACAGGCGAAGGTCATCCACCTCGACATCGACGAGAGCGAAATCAACAAGAATGTGAAAGCCGACGTGGCGGTCATTGCTGACTGTAAAGTGTCGCTGCCTGCCATTACGGCGTTGATTGATAAAACTGACCATCAGGAGTGGAAAGACTCGTTCAAGCAACTCACAGAGAAAGAAATAGAGAAAGTTATCATGCCTGCCATCCATCCGACAGAGGGACCGCTAAGAATGGGCGAGGTGGTCAATGTTGTGGCTGAGGCGACCAAAGGCGAGGCAGTGCTTGTAACCGATGTGGGGCAGAACCAACTTTTCGCCACACGTTATTTCCGCTATCATCAATACCGCAGCATCTGTACCAGCGGCGGACTGGGCACCATGGGTTATGGCATGCCCGCTGCCATCGGAGCCACTTTCGGCGCACCCGGACGCACTGTATGCTGCTTTATGGGCGACGGTGGATTCCAGATGTGTATCGAAGAGTTGGGCACTATCATGGAACAACAGGCACCCGTGAAGATGATTCTCATGAACAACAATTATCTCGGCAATGTGCGCCAGTGGCAGGATATGTTCTGGCAACGGCGAAAATCGTTTACCAAAATGCTCAATCCCTGCTATGAGTTGATAGCGAAGGGTTATCATATTCCATACGAGGCGGTTACTGACAGGGCATGCCTTTCCGCTGCCGTGGAGAAGATGCTCGCCACTGATGGACCCTACATCTTGGAGTGCGCCATCCTTGAAGAGGATAATGTGTTGCCCATGACACCTCCAGGCATGAATGTTGACGACATGATGTTGGAATTATAATGTGCTCTTAATGACTTTATTGGCTTTCATGCCCTTAAAGTCCTTAACGGCCTTAAAATAAGAAAAATGGAAAAGAAACTATATACGCTTTTGGTCTTCTCTGAGAATATCGCAGGTATTCTCAATCAGATAACAGCGGTGTTCACCCGTCGTCAGGTGAACATTGAGAGTTTGAATGTTTCGGCTTCAAGCATCAAAAATGTGCATAAATATACCATTACGGCGTGGAGCACTGAAGACCAGATACAGAAAATCACCAAGCAGATAGAGAAGAAAATCGATGTGGTCAAAGCTAATTACTACACCGACGATCAATTGTTCATACAAGAAGTAGGACTGTACAAACTTTCCACGGACAAGGTAATGGAGAATCCTGAAATCTCACGCATCATCAGACGCCATGACGCTCGTGTGCTCGAAATGAACCCAACTTACGTGGCTGTCATGCTTGGAGGCATGACTGAGGATATCACCGACCTCTACCATGTGCTCGATGATTATGGATGCCTGTTGCAGTATACGCGCAGCGGACGTATTGCCATCACGCGCAGTTTTGTGGAGTCTGTCAGCGAATTCTTGGAAGAACAGGAAAGGAGTGCGCATGGCGATGCTTGATGTTATCGGGAAATACCCTTTCCTGGCCGAGCCTTTTCATTGCGATTTCCAGAAAAGGCTGTTCATGGGACATCTGGGCAATCATCTGCTCAATGCCGCTGATTTTCACTCCAACGACCGCGGCTTCGGCATGAATTACCTCAATACCATCAATAAGACATGGGTCCTTTCCCGTTTGGCGGTTGAGATGGAGGAGATGCCGAAGGCTTACGACCGTTTCTATGTCTATACGTGGGTCGAGACGGCCATGCGTTTCTTCACCAACCGTAATTTCAAGGTCGAGGACATCGCTACGGGCAAAGTTTATGGTTACGGACGCTCGGTATGGGCGATGATTGACACTGAGACGCGCCAACCTGTCAACCTCATGGAGATACACGACGGCGACATCGTCAACTATGTGACCAAAGAACCTGTTTGTCCCATCGATAAGAGTTCGCGTGTGAAGATGGATTCGGATGCGCCGCTGGTGGCTCAAATCCGTGCGGCATACGATGACATAGATGTCAATGGCCATGTCAACAGCATCAAATACATCGAACATGTGCTCGATCTCTTCCCGTTGGCGTGGTATCGTGAACACTCACTGAAGCGATTTGAGATAGCCTATGTGGCCGAGGCGCACGAGGGCGATGTTCTCCGGCTCTATCGGCAGGAACACACTCCCGACGATTTCTCTGTCCGCATTACTGCCCAGCCTACACCCGATGACCCTGAAGTCGAAGTTGTCAGAAGCAGGGTGATTTTCAAATAATCTGTAAGATATTTTGCGGTTTCAGTGATAATTTGTAACTTTGCACGCTCGATTAACGAAAAATATTCACTTGCTACCTTCGTGGTAGTCTATAATTTTTAATTTATAATATGGCAGAAATGAATTTTGGCGGTGTCATCGAAACGGTGGTCACCAGCAAGGAGTTCTCTTTGGAGAAAGCACGCGAAGTGCTCAAAAATGAAACAATAGCCGTCATCGGGTACGGTATTCAGGGCCCGGGACAGGCTTGTAACCTGCGCGACAATGGATTCAACGTGATTGTCGGACAGCGTCAGGGAAAGACCTATGACAAGGCCGTGGCCGACGGATGGGTGCCCGGAAAGACGCTGTTCTCTATCGAAGAGGCAGCACAGCGCGGTACCATCGTTTGCATGCTCCTCTCGGATGCAGGACAAATTCAGGCATGGCCGAAAATCAAACCATATCTCACTGCCGGTAAGGCACTCTATTATTCCCACGGATTCGCCATCACTTGGAACGACCGCACTGGTGTCGTGCCTCCCGAGGATGTAGATGTCATTATGGTGGCTCCTAAAGGTTCTGGTACCTCGCTCCGCACCATGTTCCTCGAGGGTCGCGGACTCAACTGTTCCTACGCTGTCTATCAGGATGCTACTGGCAAGGCCGAGGAGCGTACCATTGCCTTCGGTATCGGCATAGGTGCAGGTTACCTGTTCAAAACTACTTTCCAGCGCGAGGCTACCAGCGACCTCACTGGCGAACGCGGTTCACTCATGGGTGCTATTGAAGGATTGCTCGAGGCGCAATATGAAGTGCTTCGCGAACACGGACATTCTCCCTCGGAGGCATTCAACGAGACTGTTGAGGAACTCACACAAAGCCTCATGCCACTCTTCGCAGAGAAGGGTATGGACTGGATGTATGCCAACTGTTCTACTACCGCTCAGAGAGGCGCGCTCGACTGGGCTCCACGTTTCCGCGCTGCCATCAAACCGGTCATGGAGTGGCTCTATCTCTCAGTGAAAAACGGTACAGAAGCACAGATTTCTATCGATAGCAACTCCAAACCCGACTATCGCGACGGCCTGAACAAGGAACTGGAAGCTATGCGTAACATGGAGATGTGGCGTACTGCTGAGACTGTCCGCCAACTCCGTCCCGAGAATGCTGACGTCTAATCCCGTCTTCCTTACAACGAAGATATAGATTTCCCTACTACGAATTTCACGAATTAAACGATTGTTCCTGGTTTCCAGGTCTTTATAACATTCGTTTCATTCGTGAAATTCGTTGTATTTATAATCAGTTTAGAGATATTTGTCTTTCTATTCGTTACATTCGTGAAATTCGTAGTATATAAGGTTTAGCGCTTAACGTGGAGTGTTTAGTATTCAACACTTTTCCCGAATTCGTCCAATTCGTATAATTCGTAGTATAGAAAGAGTGACGAGCGTGTTAATCCGTAGTGTTTACTCCCTTCCCTCGGGGAGAGTTGGGGAGGGGACTTTTATTCTCCCCGTATCATCATAAATGATTTTTTCTTCGTGTAATAGGTAATCGATGGCAGCGTCCAGGTCTTTGTCGGGCAAATGCAGCGACCGGAGGTCTGTGATAGGCCTCGGTTGTCCGTCTGCCAACAGTTCAAGAATTCGTGTGCGGGCGTCTTTTTCTTTGGCGGCGTTCGGTGAACGGTGCGACAGACACACATCGCATTTGCCGCAAGGTTTGGCGTTCTTCTCACCGAAATAGCGGAGTAGCGACACACTGCGACATTCCGTACTGCCCGTAGCATAGTCGAGCATACATTGGATGCGGTGCTCGTATTGTTCGCGGCGTTCCTCATACACCTCTTTCGGGATGACCAGTCGCTCGCCATCTTCGCGTCGTTGCAGATAGGTGATGAGTGGTATGTTTTTCCGTGGGATAAAATCGATGATGCGGCGATGTCCCAACTCCTTTAGTGTAAGATAAATAGCATTGCTGTCAAGGCCAGTCTCCTGCGCTAGAAAACTCTCGTCGATATAACCATAATCGGAAAACAAACCGCCGTAAAGGCGCAGCAGGGCAGTGATGACTTTCTCTTGATTGCCGTTGAGTTGTTCGAGTCGGTTCAGGTCACTGCGGGTTAACATGAAACGCACACGGGGACGTGTGTCAGGGTCAGTCTGGTAGTCGATGTATCCGCAACGGCTCAGGATATGCAGCGCCGAGTCGGTCGGTACGGGGAAATGCTTGTAAGCATAGCAGAACTTGTCAATATCGAACTCAAAGACGGCTCCACTGCCGCTTCCCACACCCAC
>CAMJAO010000160.1 GCA_946403615.1 uncultured Prevotellaceae bacterium | reverse complement strand
CAAATCTCAAACCTCAAACCTCAAACCTCAAACCTCAAACCTCAAACCTCAAATCATGAAATACCTCTATCGTATCTACCAAGTGCTCATCGCCATTCCAATAGGAGTGGTGTGGACGATATTCATCTCAGTGCTGGTGTTGATAGGCTGCCTTTTAGGCGGCGGCAGATTTTTTGGCTATTACCCTCCGAAAATTTGGGGATGGGTCATCTTGAAATTGTTCCTCCTTCCTGTCAAGACGGAAGGAAAGACACACCTCGAGAAAAACCACTCGTATGTGTTCGTGGCCAACCATCAGGGAGCATTCGACATCTTCTTGGTGTATGCCTATCTGGGATGCAATTTCCGTTGGATGATGAAATATCAATTGATGAAGATACCTTTTGTGGGAATAGCCTGTAAGGCGTCAAAACAAATCATGATTGACAAACGCGGACCGAAACGCATACGCGAATCTTATGAGAAAGCCAAACAAATCATGAAGGGCGGCATCTCTATCGTGGTCTTCCCCGAGGGCTCACGCACCTTCACGGGTCATATGGGCTCTTTTCGCCGTGGTGCCTTCCTCTTGGCCGATGAACTGCAGTTGCCCATCGTGCCTCTCACCATCAACGGGTCGTTCCAAGTGATGCCCCGCACGCGCGATTGGCATTTCCTCAATTGGCACCCCCTCTCACTCACCGTTCACCAGCCTATTTATCCCATCGGGCAGGGCAATGACAACATCACTGCGGCGATGAACGACAGTTACCAATCGGTCATGTCATCGCTGGAACCGGATTTTCAGGGATACGTGGAAAATCCAGACCAATAATTTTGACTTTTCTGTCATTTTTCGTATTTTTGCAAACATCAACAACCCTATTTCTCATTTGTGACACTCTATGAAACAACAGTGCGACAGCATAGTCATCATTCCAACATACAATGAAAAGGAAAATATCGCCAAAATCATCGAGGCGGTGTTTTCGCTCGAAAAATACTTCCATATCCTGGTCATCGATGACGGCAGCCCTGACGGAACGGCAGACATCGTGAAAGGACTGATGGCCGACTCCTATGCCGACCGCTTGTTCATCGTCGAGAGAGAGGGGAAACAGGGGCTTGGCACCGCCTATATCGCCGGATTCAAATGGGCGTTGGAGCACGGTTACGACTATGTGTTCGAGATGGATGCGGATTTCTCGCACGATCCCAATGACTTGCCCCGCCTTTATGCCGCTTGCCATGACGAGGGGTATGACCTGGCCATCGGTTCACGCTATGTCAGTGGTGTGAATGTCGTCAACTGGCCGATGGGCCGTGTGCTGATGAGTTATTTCGCATCGAAATATGTGCGAATCATCACGGGTTTCAAAGTGCATGACACTACCGCCGGTTTCAAGTGCTATAAGCGGCGTGTGCTCGAGACCATCGAACTCGATAAAATCCGTTTCAAAGGCTATGCCTTCCAGATAGAGATGAAATACACCGCCTACAAGATTGGCTTCAAAATCAAGGAGGTGCCCGTAGTCTTTGTCAATCGTCGTGAGGGTGTCAGCAAGATGAGTGGCGGAATCTTCGGCGAGGCGTTTTTTGGTGTGATGCGCCTGCGTTGGGACGGATGGTTCCGCAAGTATCCGAAGATGAAGGAATAACCCATTCCCATCCAGGGGGGTGACAAGGAGTCTTTTCTATGTGGACTGTTGTCTTTAATTTCCTTAACTCCCTAAAGCATCTCCTCCACTCATATTTTTAACAAGAACTATGAAAATACAAGATATCAAGCAGTTATATGCGTCTGCACCCTCGGGACAGGCGCTTTTGCATATCCTCACCGATAAGACTGCGGAATCCGTTAGTCTTGACGGACTGACTGCCTCTGCCGCGCCATTGCTCTTCGCTGCCATGGCAGAGAGGGTAGGGCGTGTCATGCTGTTCATTCTGCAAGATAATGAAGAGGCCAGTTATTTTTATAATGACTTGAACCAGATATTAGGGCCGCAGCAAGTGCTTCTCTACCCCTCATCGTATAAAAGGGCGGTGAAATACGGGCAGCATGATGCTGCCAATGAAATACTCCGTACCGAAGTGATGGCGCAATTGTCGGCCATGGGCGACGGAGCGCGTACGTTGTTTATCGTCACCTGTCCCGAAGCATTGTGCGAACTGGTCGTCTCGCAACAACAGTTCTCCGACCACATCATCACCTTGGAGCGTGGACAAATTATCGCTCTGTCGGGGTTGGTCAGTCAACTGCTCTCGAAAGGTTTTCATGAGGTCGACTATGTCTATGAGCCGGGGCAGTTTGCAGTGCGTGGCAGTATCCTTGATGTCTATTCTTTCAGTTGTGAATATCCCTTCCGTATTGATTTCTTCGGCGATGAGATTGACACCATCCGTACGTTTGAGGTCCAAGACCAGTTGTCGAAAGACGCTAAACAACAGGTGGAGATTGTGCCCGAGATGACGGGCAACGCCAATGCGAAAGTGTCATTCTTCCGTTTTCTGCCCGACGACGCACTCGTCGTGATGAAAGATTACGATTACCTGCACGACACCATCGAGCGCATCTATCAAGACGGTTTCTCATCACAAGCCATGACCGAACGTATGGAGGGTGCCACGGAGATGGAGCGCGAGGAGATACAGCGTGAGATGCGCAAGGAGAACATGCTGGTCAGCGGCCGCCAGTTTGCACAAGATGTGGCCAGACACCGCCGCATAGAGTTCGGTCAACATCAGGCCGACACACCCTCGGCTGTCCTGCATTTCCACATCACCCCGCAACCGCTATTCCATAAGAACATCAACCTGCTCATGCAGACCCTGGCCGACTACCAGGCGCAAGGTTACCAACTGTATATCCTGGCCGACAGCCGCAAACAGATACAGCGACTGCGCGATATCTTCAGTGAGGCGGGCGAGAATGACGATATCGGTGAAGGTGACAAGATAAACCTGAATTTTGAACCGGTGGAAAGTGCATTGCATGAGGGTTTCGTCGATAACGACCTGCACGCTTGTTTCTTTACCGACCATCAGATATTCGACCGTTTCCATAAGTATCACTTACGCTCGGATGCGGCACGGGCGGGCAAGATGGCGCTCACCATGAAGGAATTGCAGGAGATGGAACCCGGCGATTTCATCGTGCATGTCGATTTCGGTATCGGAAAATTCATCGGATTGGTGCGTGTGGCATTGGGCAACAGTTACCAGGAGATGATACGAATCGGATAT
Organism: uncultured Prevotellaceae bacterium; assembly: GCA_946403615.1. Classification (GTDB taxonomy): domain Bacteria; phylum Bacteroidota; class Bacteroidia; order Bacteroidales; family Bacteroidaceae; genus Prevotella. The sequence continues at coordinate 2,282 of CAMJAO010000160.1, read as the reverse complement.
CAGCGTGGCGACACGGTGGATGTGTCGATTCACGCACTCTATAAAATATCCAAATATCGCCGCAGCAGTACTGGCGAACCGCCACGTCTGAGCACACTCGGCACCGGTGCGTGGGAACGGATGAAGGAGCGCACCAAAAACCGCATCAAAGACATTGCGCGCGACTTGATACGCCTCTATGCCAAACGGCGTCATGAGAAGGGTTTCGCATTCGCTCCTGACAATTATATGCAGCACGAACTGGAGGCCAGTTTCCTCTATGAAGACACCCCCGACCAACTGAAAGCCACTAATGAGGTGAAGGCCGACATGGAGTCGTCAAGACCCATGGACCGTCTCGTTTGCGGTGATGTGGGGTTCGGCAAGACAGAGGTGGCTGTACGAGCGGCTTTCAAGGCGGCATGCGATTCCAAACAGGTGGCTGTGCTTGTGCCTACCACTGTGTTGGCGTTCCAGCATTACCAGACCTTCCGCGACCGTCTGCGCGACTTCCCTGTTCGTGTAGAATACCTCTCGAGGGCAAGGAGCGCCAAGCAGACGCGCGAAATACTCGATGACCTGAAAGAAGGAAAAATAGATATCCTTATCGGTACGCACAAACTCATCGGAAAAACGGTGAAATGGAAAGACATCGGACTGCTCATTATCGATGAGGAACAGAAATTCGGCGTGGCAGTGAAGGAGAAAATTCGTAAACTCAGGTCCAACATCGACACGCTGACCATGTCGGCTACACCCATACCGCGCACCTTGCAGTTCTCTCTCATGGGAGCGCGTGACATGAGTATCATCCGCACACCACCGCCCAACCGTTATCCCATCCACACCGAGACCGGCACTTACAATCATGAGTTGATTGCCGACGCCATCAATTTCGAGATGAGTCGCAACGGACAGGTCTATTTCGTCAATGACCGTATCTCCAACCTGCCCGAGATAGCCAAACTGATCAATAAGTATGTGCCCGACGCGCGTGTGGCTATCGGTCACGGACAAATGAAACCTGAAGAACTTGAAAACATCATCTTAGGGTTTATCAATTACGATTACGATGTGCTGCTCTCCACGACCATCGTCGAGAATGGCATCGACATACCCAATGCCAACACCATCATCATCAACGACGCCCATAAGTTCGGACTGTCCGATTTGCACCAGATGAGGGGCAGGGTGGGGCGCTCCAATCGTAAGGCGTTCTGTTACCTGCTTTCACCCCCGAAATCATTGCTTAATACTGAGGCAAGAAGGCGTCTGGAAGCACTGGAGAATTTCTCAGAATTGGGCAGTGGATTTAACCTCGCCATGCAGGACCTTGACATCCGCGGCGCTGGCAATCTTCTTGGAGCGGAACAGAGTGGTTTCATGGAGGATCTTGGTTATGAGACCTATCAGAAGATTCTCAGTCAGGCGGTCACCGAACTGCGCAATGATGAATTCAGCGACCTCTATGCCGAGGAAATCGCAAGAGGCAAGGAAATCACGGGCGAAGAATTTGTCGAAGACTGTGCTTTGGAGAGTGACCTCGAGATGTATTTCCCCGACAGTTATGTGCCTGGCAGCAGCGAGCGCATGCTCCTCTATCGCGAACTCGACAATATCATCGACGACAAAGCCCTCGATGCGTTCCGACATCGTTTGGAAGACCGCTTCGGACCCGTACCGCGCGAAGGTGAGGAACTGATGCAAGTGGTCACGTTGCGGCGTATCGGCCGACGCTTCGGAAGTGAGAAAATCATTCTCAAAAACGGGCGTATGCAGATGCAGTTCGTCAAAAACATCGACAGTCCCTTCTATCAGAGTGCGCAATTCGGCAAGGTGCTCGCTTATTGTGCCGACAATCCCCGCCGTTGCCAACTCAAAGAGGTCGCAGGCAAACGCTCAGCCGTCATCTTCGATGTCAAAACCGTCGGCGACGCCGTTTACACCCTGCGCAGGATAGATGATAATCAAGAGTCATGAACGGCTCGTCCTGTCGTCCACGAAATCCAGGCCCCTGTTGCAAACCTGAGCATTACCGTTTCGAGGCTTGTGCACAAGGACGATTGCTCATTCTTGCACCATGGGAACTCGATGCCATGGAAGCCGTGAAGGGGGTGCCTTCAGACTGCGATTATAGCCGTTTCCAAAACCTGAACCAGATAGGCGCAGACATCTGTGCATTCACAGGAATCGCCAGAATAATCAAACAAAGTTGATTACCCATCCCAGAAACCAAACGACCAATCCCCCAATCTCCCAAACAACCAATCTCCCAAACAACCAATCTCCCAAACAACCAATCT
>CAMJAO010000159.1 GCA_946403615.1 uncultured Prevotellaceae bacterium | reverse complement strand
TGACCCATGCTGCCGAGCGTTTCCCGGTCAACCCGCCCAAGAACAAGGAGGAATACTATTACCGCTCTATCTTCGCCGAGCATTTCCCTTCCGACTCTGCCGCCCGCAGTGTTCCCAGCGAAGCCAGTGTAGCCTGTTCCACAGCCATCGCCCTCGAATGGGACGAAGCCTTCAAAAACCTGAACGACCCCAGCGGCCGAGCCGTCAAAGGCGTACACGAGCAGGCGTATTAACGACGCAAGTAGGGATTAATAAATCATTTGAACTTATTCAGAAAAGGGAAAAGACTTTTTCCAAAAGGATTTTATTAACAGGAGGTCTAACTTTCTAATGATCTTATTTTTACCTAAGACATCTATGCACTGTCATAAACCTCTCTCAGCCCAATCACCTCTATCAAGATTGCGATAGCCGATGGCTTCGGCGATGTGGTGACTTAGCACACGGTCGGAGTGGTCGAGGTCGGCGATGGTGCGGGCGACTTTGAGGATGCGGTCGCGGCTCTCGCGCACCGCCTCGTCGCCCAAACCCGTCAAATGGTACATGAATCCTCGTGTGATGCTCACCTCGATGGTCACAGTGGTTACTTCCAATCCGTTGACCGCCGCACAGAAGGTCTTTACCAGCATATCGTATTAACGTTGGTTAGTAAGATAGATTTACCTTGTTCATTCCCTCTCCCGTTACCCCCTAACCGTTACTTTATCAGATTTCCGAGGATGTCGCGGGTAATTTCACGGGTGATGGTGCGGGTAGCGGCGGTGGTGGCGTTTTTCACCACTTTCTCCTTGGCCGATTTTTTGCTCTTCGACTCCTTGCCGGTCACTTTGCTGGTGACGAATGCGCCGACGATGGCAGCGAGGGTCGAGGTGAGTGCTGTGACGATGGCTTTGAGCACCTTGCTGAAAATTCCTTTTTTCTTCTTTCCGCCCTTGCTATTCTCTTTTTCTTTCTCAGCCTCCTTGGCGGCTTTCTCGGCTTCCTTGGCCTCTTTCTCAGCCTCCTTGATGAGGATCTCGTAAGCACTCTCCCGGTCAATCATCTTGTCGTATTTGCCCTTGATGGTGCTGCGACGCAGGATATCGGCGCGCTGGTCGATATCGATGGCACCTATCTGCGAGAGGGGGAAGAGCACCTTGGCCCGCTCCACCACACTGGGAGCGCCCTTCTCGTCGAGGAAACTGACAAGTGCCTCGCCCGTTTCGAGTTGCATGATGGCCTCGTCGGTCTTGAACGCCGGGTTGGCACGGAAAGTGTCAGCGGCCGTCTTCACCGCTTTCTGGTCTTTCGGAGTATAGGCGCGGAGGGCATGCTGCACACGGTTACCCAATTGTCCGAGAATGCTCTCGGGAATGTCTGAGGGGCTTTGGGTGATGAAATAGATGCCGACGCCCTTCGAGCGGATGAGCCGGATGACCTGTTCGATTTTGTCGAGCAGTGCCTTGGACGTGCCCTCGAAGAGCATGTGCGCCTCGTCGAAGAAGAACACGAGTTTGGGCAGTTCCAAATCGCCCACCTCGGGCAAAGTGGAATAGAGTTCACTCATGAGCCAAAGCAGGAAGGTGGAATAGAGTTTGGGCTGCATCATGAGTTTGTCGGCTGCGAGCACACTCATCACGCCCTTACCACCCTCGGTCTGCATCAGGTCGTAGATGTCGAACGCAGGTTCACCGAAGAACTGGTCGGCACCCTGACTCTCGAGTTGCAGCAATGCCCGCTGGATGGCACCGACGGATGCGGAGGAGATGTTGCCGTATTTAGTGGTGTATTCCGCGGCATGTTGCGATACATAGTCGAGCATGGAGCGGAGGTCTTTGAGGTCGAGTATGAGCAGTCCGCGCTCGTCGGCAATGCGGAAGACGATATTGAGCACGCCGTCTTGCGTCTCATTGAGTTGCAGCAGGCGTGAGATGAGTTGCGGTCCCATCTGAGAGATGGTGGTACGCATAGGATGTCCCTGTTCGCCATAGACATCGAAGAATCGCACGGGACAACTCTGGAACTGCGGGTTCTCGATGCCGAACTCGGGCAGTCGTTTCTCTATAAACTTGCTCATCTGTCCGGGTTGCGAGATACCGGATAGGTCGCCTTTCATATCCGCCATGAAGCAGGGAACTCCCGCCTGGCAGAACGATTCGGCCATGACCTGCAGTGTGACCGTTTTACCTGTACCTGTGGCACCTGCTATGAGTCCGTGCCTGTTGGCCATCTTGCCGATGACACTCAGCGCCCCTGCTTCGCAGTGAGCGATGTATAAACCGTGTTCTCTGTCGTACATATCTTGTAGGTTTTGGTTATTTCAGTCAGTTTGATAGTGTATCGATGCAAATATAATACTTTTTCATGTTTTTCACAAATAGTAAAGAAGAAAAACGTAAAAAAGCGGAAAAGGGATAAGAATCCGCATATCACAGTAATCGCCGCGCCACAGCATTATTCAGACACGAAGTGACCCCCAAAAGCATTAGATGGCCTTTGGGGGTCAGATGATAAATCAGGGTAATCCGGAAAACCGGAATTTCCTTAATACTCAGAATTACTCATTGTATCCGCTATGGCGCAGACCGCTCACATGGTAGTGGTCATAGCCATAACCCTCAGGATAACTGTCGTCGGTGAAAGAAATGTTGAAATCGATGGTGTCCCAGGGCTTGCCATGAAGGTTCAAGCCTCCGTTCTCAACAATCTTTCCATCCCATACGGTAGCCATACCAGGCTCCTCTTCCTCGTACTGGCCCTCCTCATAGACTACATCCGTAGCAGAGAAAGTCCTTGCGGCATAGTTGACATCGACGAGGAACTTTATATTCCAGAAATAATCCTGCTGTAAATCGTCAATCCACATCTTCGTGCTGCTGTTGTCAGCAGTATTGTAAGTGTAGAAGGGGAAGATTCCGCTACCGAAGATATCTTCATAAACGACATTGTCATTCTCATCTACGGCATCGACCTGCACATCCCAGTAGCCGCACATTTTCTCGATGGCTGTTCCGCCCGGCTTTTCGTCGGTTTCGGTGTCACATGCCGTGAAACCCACAGCCAGCAGCACACTCATTGCTGCGGAAATAAAATATTTTTTCATACTTATTCTTCTTCTGGTTCAGGTTTGATAATGATATCGAAATGATAGAGACCAGCGTAATCGATTCCCCATGAGACAGCACCTGTCTCGGGATCGTAAGCGCCTTCATAAGCTTCATCGTAAGAGTCTTCCCATGCCGGCACATAACCGTTGAGAATGACAATCTTATTATCAGAGGTGAGTTGAATGACACCTTCCATGACGTACAAGCCGGGGGCGTCGGCACCGTAGCCTGCATACTGGTCATACAAACCGCCCATCAAGTCACTGACGTTGAACAATCCAGGCAGCAATTGCTCCAATGAGACAGTACAACCTGACAAGTCGATTTTACCACCACTTGAGAGGATTGTGCAGACAGAGCCTGTTGCACAGATATAATCACCCGAAAGATCGGTAGTAATGGTGGGATCGAACACTGCAATAGTACGTGTGACCGATTTCTTATATCCGTCTTTATTGACGAATGAGTATGTGACATAATAGAATCCGGCCGTATTGGTGTCTATCTCATCCAATCCAGTTGTGATGATTTGCGAAGTGATGTCAACACCGTCCAGTGTCGCCGTACATCCAGCATCGACATATTCGTCACCCAGGTTCACCTCTGTAAACTCATCGCCCAATATGGTGAAATGGGGATACGAGGTAAGTGTGGAATCGGTGAGCGCATCGTGATCGTCATTGCACGCTGTGAATCCCAGAAGGAATGCACAAAGCGTCATTGTATATACTAATGCTTTTTTCATCGTTATATTCATTTATGGTTTATTATTTCACGTCCCAGAACACCTTCTCGTTCAAGGTCTTTGCGGTCGGCGTGTTGGGGTTGAGCGAGCGAGCGATGCTCGGATAGGGAACGCGCTTTGCCAGTCCGCCTGCCACGATGTGGTTAACCGCCGGTTCAATCATGTCGCCCGGATTATAGACGGCAGGATTCTCGAAGATAGCGGCCGCTGAAGCGTTAGAGAGTTTAGGCACGTCAGTGCGTCGAATCTCAGACCATGCCTCCATGTGATCGCGCATGAAGAGAGACACCCATTTCTGCTTGTAGATAAGTTCGAGTTTGGCGTTGGCGTCGCCTTTCCAACCGGTTTTCGACGCAGCAAGGAAATCCTCGACCGCGCCTTCCTCAGCACCTTTAGAAGCAAAGTCTGCAGTCACACCAGCCTCATAAGCCTCTTTTGCAGCCGCATCGTTGCTGTTGAACCGCAACTGGGCCTCAGCGATGAGGAACTGCAATTCGCTCTGCGTGAAAAGATAGACAGGCATGGCACAAGTCACCTTGTAGTTGACGAGGCTCACGAAATCGTTGTTATAGCCTGAACTGATGCCAAGCCAGTCGCCTGTGGTTGTCTTCGCTCCGGGTAATTGGCCTTCGAATCCATTGGTCTCTGCACTCTTATCAAAAGCGTAGGAGACACGCGGGTCATTCGTTGCTTTCATGTAACTGATGATGGGGTATGCGGCGCAATGGTTTATTGTGCCGAGGCTATAGTAACCGTCATACCAGGGGTTGTACTGTCCTGAAGCGTTGGAATAGACATCCCATTTCACGTCGCCAGTGAAGAAAGCGTTTTTTGACAGGAGCGATTTCACCTTGCTGGTGTAATCGGAAGCATTGACACCACCGTCAATCAGGCGGAGGTACATACGCAAACGGAGAGCATTGGCATATCCACGCCACTCGTCGAGGTCACCATTCAACATGGGGTCGTCGAGCGTCATTTCAAGGTTGCTAAGTTGAGCCTCAGCGGCATCAAGTTCTGCAAGCACTCCCTCATAGATGGTCTTACCGTCGTCCCATTTGGGCTGAGCGTTTTCAATGCCTTTAAGCGCCTCGGTATAAGGAGCGTCGCTGAGGTTATCGACGAGCAGTTGGAACGCCTGAACGCGCATGACAGTGCATGCGAATACATCGGAAGCGTTGTCGGTCTTAGCCAGAATCTCATTGATGTCAGTCAGTGCACCGGCATAGAGGTTTCTGTAGCAGCGCACGAAGAGGTCAGAGCCCTCGTCGAGGTTGAGTTCGGCCAGATCGTTGTACTGGTTGGCCGTTGGTGCCTGCTCAAAATACTGTGCGAAATAGCCTGCATAGTTGAACATCTGGTCGCCCACACAGTCGGCAATGTAGTTCTCGACAGCCGGGAACAAGAGATTGGCGGTCACGTCGGAGTCGGCGGGATAGTTGGGGTCGTCGTTGATGTCGAGTTCACAAGCGGTCAATGTGAGCAAGCCTGCGGTCATATATAGAAATATCTTTTTCATCACATCTACGGATTAAAATTTAACATTCACGTTGAAACCAAACTTGCGTGAGGAGGGGTTGGTCGAATATTCACCGAAGTTACCCTCGAGGTCGTTACCGAACGATGTTGTTTCGGGATCGATGAAAGTATTGCTCTTCGGTGTCCACAAGAAGAGGTTGTTTCCGAACAATGACA
>CAMJAO010000158.1 GCA_946403615.1 uncultured Prevotellaceae bacterium | reverse complement strand
ACACACACATGATGCAGTCGGCATTGTCCATACCGTCTTTCTCGATGGAATAGACCGTGGGATTGACCTTACCCCTAGAGCGGTCGAAGTCGGTAGCATGTACGTGTATGCACAACGGTTTTCCACTGACGTTTTTCGCATGAATGCCAGCGGGATAAGTCAGCCAGTCGTGAGCGTGGATGATATCAAACTCTTCGGTCCTTGCCACGACGCCTGCGATGATAGAGTAGTTATTGATTTCTTCGTGCAGGTTTTTCGGATATCCGCCTGCGAACTCCATTGCACCGAGATCATTGACATTCATGTAATTGAAATCGGCATATATATGCTCGCGCAAGCGGTAATAGTAGTCGGGATCCATGATGTTTCCCACACGGTTTTTCACATAATCGTAATCGACATCCCGCCATGCGATGGGCACCGCATTCATTGCCACGATACGTGCAGCTGACTGGTCCTCGTCGCCAAAGGGATGAGGCAGACAGAGCGTGATGTCCATATCGCCCTGAGCATGCAGTCCCTCTGAGATACCGAAATTAGCGGTGGCCAATCCACCGAACACATGAGGAGGATACTCCCATCCAAACATTAGTACTTTCATCGTCGTTTCCTCCTATTATTTCTGATAGTTATACGATTCGAGCAGGTTGAGTGTACGCAAGATCTCAGCCACATTCATAGCGAACGACATGGCTCCCCTTCCGTGGAACGGCGGGTTACCGTCGAACAATTCGCTGATAGTGCCAAGACAGTGGTAATCCATCTCTTCCTCATATCCCACCATTTGTCTCTCAATGAAACTGAGACGGGTGCGCTTGTAGAGTTTGAGGCAGGCCTCCATATAGAATCCTCCGAGCCACGGCCATGCCGTACCCTGGTGATATGCATAGTCGCGCTGCGTCTGCGGTCCCACATACATCGGGTTATAGCCACCACTCTTCGGAGAGAGCGAACGCAGTCCCTTCGGGGTGAGCAGTTCGCGTGTGCACACATCGAGCACGCTCTTTTTCTGTGATGATTCAAGCGGTGAATAATCAAGAGCCACAGCGAAAATCATATTAGGCCTGACGCTCCAGTCAATCATGTTTCCATCGACATAGTCGTAGAGGTAACCGTATTCATTGAGGAATGTGTCAACGAAAGACTTTTTGCACAACAGAGCCCTTTCCTCGAAATCGGCAGCTCTCTCAGCATGACCATTTTCAGCCTCAAGCGATGCAACGAAGCGTAAAGCATTGTACCACAAAGCATTAAACTCCACAATAAAACCGGAGCGCGGCACGACCGGACGTCCGTTGGCTGTAGAGTTCATCCAAGTGACCGCCTTGTCTTTACCTTCGGTACGCAACAATCCATTCTCTTCGAGCCAGAGGTTGGGGTGTTTGTCAGAGATGATGTAATCAACGATATCGTTGACCAATTTGCCATACATCTGATAGCACTTTGCCCTTCCGCACTCTTTGGCATACTGCTGGATAGCCCATACAGCCCAAAGAGGTACATCTGGTTGTTCTATCTCATAGATTTTAGCCGTGAGCGGTTTCTCCTCCATGAATTCGCGGAGACCTTTCTCGGCAGTTTTCATGACGAGTTCGAAATAGTCCTGTTCCTCGATGGCCAGTGTCAATCCGGGCAGGGCGATAAACGTATCTCTTGCACGGCATTTGAACCACGGATAACCAGCGAGAAGGTAGCGGTCGTCGTTTTTCTCGCGTTTGTGGAACTGGTGAGCGGCATTGACCAAGCAGTGGAAGAAGTTGTCTCTCGGCGCTCTCTCTGCGATTTCCTTCTCAATGAGTTTTTTAAGGGTGGAAGTCTTTATTTCCGATGTTGAAGCAGAAAAGACGACGCTTTCGCCTTTCTTGATGTCCATCTCGAAATAGCCGGGCACGTAGAGATCCTCGTTAGAGGCATATCCGCGCTCCTGCTCTTTGGGATATTCCACTCCGCGATACCAGTCAGGAGCGAAGATAAACTCGTTTTTCTTAGAGAACTGCATATAGAGGTCGGGGTAACCTGCATACATACAAGTTTTGATACCGTTGTCAACGAGTTGATAATCACGTGATGCGGTATAATTCTCATGTGTGAACTGTCTGACACTTCTGAAAGCGAGGAATGGGCGGAAACGCAGTTTCGTCGCCGAATGCGCGTCTTCAAGCGTATAGCGAATGAGAATTCTGTCCTCATAATGCTGGAACACGACCTCTTTTTTCAGGATGACGCCTCCTACCCTATAGATGGTAGTCGGCACTTTGTCACAGTCAAACTCACGAATGTATTTGTGCCCTTTCGGGCTGTAATTGTTGCCTTGGTATTTGTGGAGTCCGAGATTGAATTCTGCACCATGCTGGACGACTGTAGGGTCGAGCGAAGAAAGCAGCACATGGTTTTCGTCGTCGAGTTCCGGAATGGGCACGACGAGCAGTCCGTGGTACTTTCTTGTATTGCAGTCAACAATCGTAGAACACGAATACGCTCCAGAACGGTTGGTACGCAACAGTTCTCTGGGTAGCGATTCTTCCAAATTGGTCATCAAGGCTTTTTCCAGTCTGAGATAACTCATAGTTTGTTTGGTTCTATTAAGGTTTAATAATAACTATTGTCAAAAGAATGTTCAAAGATACTCATTTTTATTGTGACGAGCAAATAAAGCGGGTATTTTTTGAGTTTTTTGTTATTTTTGATTGCAATGGAGAAGGAATATGCTGCAACATGTTGAAGCATACAGAGAGGACATAAGATTATTGCGGGATGATGAAGTTAATGACCTCTGCCTCGACAGTAACCCGGAATGGTCCGACAGGCGTGTTCATAAGTCGTCCGTCGATGCCAATGCTGGCCTTCTCCGCCTTTTCGATATTCACCTCGCGTGTGCGATATGGGTGGACGTCGCGATGGTTGAGGATTTTTCCACTATAGAGCAGATAGAACCCTTCAAAGAGTTGTGTCACCTGCGGATGATACACGACCGAAACATCAAGCATACCATTGTACGGCACGGCATTGGGAGTGAATCCGTAACCCGACGCGTTGCCGATGCATACAGTCATGACCTTCCGTTCGATATCGTCGGCATTGATTTTCAGTTTCATCTTATACTCCAACCTTTGGAAAATCATCATAAGCGACGAGGGGATGAATGAGAGCAAGGTGGAGCCGACATAGCCTCTGGTCTTTCTCCTCAAATTCATGACCGATGCCACCAGTCCGACGGTAAGGCAATTGAGGAAATAGCGGTGGCATTTCTCCCTTTTCTGGTTGGTATAGCGTATGCACCCGAGATCAATCTTTCTCACCCTACCTGCTTTGAGCCATTTGACCGTCTCTTCTATCTCCCCCTCTTTGAATCCCCAGAAATGGGCGAAGTCGTTGATTTTCCCGTTGGGTATGACACCGAGTCTGATGTTATTTCTCTCCTCTTTAGGCACCGCCATGAGACAATTGACGGCATCATTGAGGGCGGAGTCACCCCCGACGAGGATGATGGTTTTATATTTGTTGTTGATCAACATTTTGACGAGTCTGTCAACACTCGACGCATTCTCGCTTTGCACAAAATCGTACTCAATGTTATTGTCATTGAGCGATTTCTCGATTTTCTCCCAGCGTTTTTTCGGGCGGAAACTACCACTTTTCGGACAGTATATGATTCCCCATTTATCCATTTTGGTTTGAGATTTGAGGTTTGAGATTTAAGATTTGAGGTGCCTCCCACTTGATCATATTGAGGGGCGACATTATATTGATGGTTGATTATTTCATTTATGGGCAATTCCAAATATCCAGCACCTGCCTGACCTTTTCTTCCATGGGATGGAGGGCGTTGATCCAATGAATGTGGAAACCACGGCGCTCCATGCCACGGAACCAGGTCATCTGGCGTTTGGCGAATTGGTGGATGGCTATCTCGAGACGAGTGAACATCTCTTCATAGGTGATGAGCCCTACGACATACTCTGTGACGAACTTGTATTCAAGGCCGTAATAGGTAAGATTCTCCTGAGGAATACCACTGCCAATGAGGCCCTTTACCTCTTCTATCATGCCTTCTTCCAAACGAGATTTAAGGCGGCGGGTGATTTTTTCACGTCTGGCCTCGCGCTCAATGTCCACACCGACGATGACAGAATCGATGGCGGGGAACTCACGGTCAGGAACGGGATGTAAGAGATTGTATTCCTCTATTTCGATGGCCCTGATAGCACGTTGAGCAGTATCTACGTCAGAGCGGTTGTGCATATTGCCGCCCGTGCGCTGCTTCAAATCTTCAAGTATGACGGTAAGCTCTTCCAATGATTTTCCTTCCAACCGTTTGCGCAACTCCTCGTTTTGCGGTACGGGAGAGAGCTGATACCCTTTGAGCACCGATTCGATATACAGACCGGTGCCACCACAGAGAATCGTATTATTCCCGCGTGCGGTAATGTCTTCGTAAGCAGTCAGAAAGTCACGTTGATACTCAAAAAGGTTATATTTTGTGCCAGGTTCGCAAATATCAATCAAGTGGTATGGTATCAGTTTATCCCCTACGGTATAATCGCAGAGATCCTTCCCTGTGCCGATGTCCATGCGTCGATAGACTTGCCGGCTGTCGCCACTGATGATTTCCGCATCGGCTACAACAGCCACATGAGCGGCAAGAGTAGTTTTTCCGCTGGCAGTGGGTCCGAGAATGGTTAGCAGTTTTCGCATGGTTGCAAAGGTGTAATAATAATTATAGAAGATTGTTGAGAATCTCTATTATAGATGTGCAAAATTACTAAAAAAAATGGAGAAGACGAATAGTTGAAAGAAAAAATACAAAAAAGCCGCCCGGAATTCCGGACGGCCTATTCTTGATACTATCTGACGATATTATTTGAGCTCGGCAAGATATTTAATGGTGCGAACCATCTGAGAAGTGTAAGAGTTCTCATTGTCGTACCAGCTCACGACCTGCACCTGATAGGTGTCGTCGTCGATCTTGCTGACCATGGTCTGAGTAGCGTCGAAGAGCGAACCGAACTTCATACCGATGATATCTGAAGAAACGATCTGATCCTCGTTGTAGCCGAATGACTCGTTGGCAGCAGCCTTCATAGCGGCATTGATGCCTTCCACGGTAACGTCCTTACCCTTGACAACAGCGACGAGGATAGTGGTTGAACCGGTGGGAGTGGGAACGCGCTGTGCGCTACCAATCAGTTTGCCGTTGAGTTCAGGAATCACGAGACCGATAGCCTTAGCAGCACCTGTTGAGTTGGGCACGATGTTCTGTGCACCAGCGCGGCTACGACGGAGGTCACCCTTACGCTGCGGGCCGTCGAGAATCATCTGGTCGCCAGTGTAAGCGTGGATGGTTGACATGATACCGGATACGACAGGAGCGTATTTGTTGAGGGCGTCAGCCATGGGAGCCAAACAGTTAGTGGTGCAAGAAGCAGCCGAAATAACAGTATCAGCAGGAGTCAGGGTCTTGTGGTTCACATTGTAAACGATGGTGGGGAGGTCTTTACCTGCGGGAGCAGAGATGACAACCTTCTTGGCACCAGCCTGAATGTGTGCAGAAGCCTTTTCCTTAGAAGTGTAGAAACCGGTGCACTCGAGCACAACGTCAACGTTCAACTCACCCC